>JAZNFL010000133.1:0-3728 GCA_045589135.1 Christensenellaceae bacterium | reverse complement strand
ATTCTAACGGATTTAATTGCAAGGTATTCGAAGATTTCCCTACGGAAAAATTAGATTATTTATTCGTTATGGGTGGAGATGGAACCGTACTTAGATACGTTAATTATGCGGTAACATACGATGTTCCTTTAGTCGGAATAAATTTAGGTAGTAAAGGCTTTTTAACTGCGTTTTCGGAACAAGATTTTTCTTTAATAGTTGATTGTTTAAAAGATAATAATTTCGATTTTAAAGAACAAAATTTGTTTAAAGTTAGTATAAACGGTAAATATAAAGTTTTAGGTTTAAATGATGCGGTTTTAGAGAGATGTTCCGATTGTCGTGACGTAAGTGAAGTTATTCGCTTTAATTTAAAAATTAACGGTGACGACGTGGATACTTATTTTGCCGACGGTATTATCGTGGCAACACCGACAGGTTCTACTGCTTATTCTTTATCTGCGGGCGGGTCTATAGTTGTTCCCGGATTAAACGCATTTATCGTCACCCCCGTATGTCCACATTCTTTAAGGTCAAGACCTATAGTTTTTCCCAATGACTTTAACGTTAGTGTTACGATATTAAAGGATTCTAACGATTGTACGTTATTCGTAGATGGCAAAAAGGTTGATAACTTAAAACAGGGAGATTATTATACTGTAGAAAAATTAGATAAAAAATTAAAACTTGCCATGCCACAAGAAAAATTTTTTGATAGACTTAATAGCAAAATAACAATTTGGAATAATTATAGAAGGTAAAATATGTCTAAAAGAAAGCGCCAAGATTTAATTCTTGAAATAATTTCTTCGTTCGAAATAGATACTCAAGAAGAACTCGTAGAAAAACTAAATAGTTATGGTTATAACGTTACGCAAGCTACGATGTCAAGAGACGTAAAAGAACTTGGTTTGCAAAAGGTTGCAGGCAAGATTAAAAAATTAAAATACGCAAAGATAGTGCAACACAATACCGACGATCAAAAATTGTTGGGACTTTTTAAGCTTTCTGTAAAAGACGTTATTCAAGCGCAAAACATAGTTGTAATTAAAGCTATGCCCGGTAATGGTGGGGTTATTGGCCTTACCGTTGATTCGTTGCATTTTTCTGAAATTATTGGCAGTGTTGCAGGAGATGATACTATCTTAGTTGTAACAGCAAATAACGAAGATGCAGAACGAGTTGTCTATAAGCTTAAGGAATTAATGTGATATGTTAAAAAAATTATTGATGACAAACGTTGCGTTGGTAGATTACGCAGAAATAGAGTTTTCTGACGGGCTTAACGTGCTTTCTGGAGAAACCGGGGCAGGTAAGTCCGTTATTATTGATTCTATTAATTTCGTTTTGGGAGCAAAAGCGGACAAAAGTATGATTCGCTACGGCACAAGCGAAAGCGTTGTCACAGCAATTTTTACTGATGTGCAAAGTGTAAATTCGATTTTAGAAGAATTTGATATTTCTGTTGATGATGATTTAATTATTAAAAGAAAGTTCACAATAGAAGGAAAGGGATACATAACTGTAAACGGAGAGCACGTTACCGTAAATATGTTAAAAAAGATTACTGCTAAATTGGTTGACGTGCATGGACAAAGTGAACATTACACTTTACTTAAAGAATCAAACCAGTTAGACGTAATAGATAAGTTTGGAGCGGAAAAGATTTCATCGTTAAAAACTCAACTATATCCACTTATAAAACAAATTAAAGGAATAGAAAGCGATTTAGAAAAACTCGGTGGTGATGAAAGTGGTCGAGCAATACGCCTTGACGTTTTAAAATATCAAATTGAAGAAATCGACAATGCTTGTCTTACAGAAAACGAAGAAAACGAACTTATAGAGAGAAAACTCGTTATAAAAAACAGCGAAAAAATAGCACAAAATTTATCCTTTGTCAAAAACTTGTTGTCAGAAGAAGGTTGTGGTTTAGATTGTATAAATTCCGCAGTTAGAAATTTGCAAAATATAGCTTCTTACAGCGATAAATACGAAGCACTTTTAAATAGATTAGACGTAATTGCGACGGATTTATCGGATATAGACGACAACGTAAATGATTATTTAGAAGAAATTGATTTTAACGAATACGAATTGACGCAAATAGAAGAAAGGTTAGACCTTATTTCTAAGTTAAAACGTAAATACGGCAATACTTATCAAGATATTCAAAATTTTTATAAAGACGCTTTAGACGAATACGAAAAATTACTCAATTTTGATAAAAACGCTCAAGTTCTTTTAGAAACTAAAGAAAAACTCTATTTAGAGATAAAGAATTTATATGAAGAGTTGACTCAAAAACGTATTGATTGCGCTAAAGAGTTTTCTAATCGAGTTATTGTAGAATTACAACAACTCGGTATGAAAAATTGTTCTTTCAACGTTGAATTTTTTAAAAACGATAATAAATACTATTTTTCCGAAAACGGTGTGGATTCGGTAAAATTTATGTTTTCAGCAAACGCCGGCGAACCGTTAAAAGAGATGTCTAAAGTTATAAGCGGTGGCGAAATGTCTCGTTTTATGCTTGGTATGAAGTCAGTTATTTGTAATTTGCAAGACATTTCTACGTTTATTTTTGACGAAATTGATGCCGGTATAAGTGGTAAGGTCGCTCAAATTGTTGCGGAAAAATTTGCAAATATCTCTAAATTTAAACAAATAATCGCAATATCTCATCTCGCTCAAATCTGTGCAATGGCTGATACGTCTTTGCTAATTAGTAAAAAAGATGACGGAGTAAAGACATTGACTTCTGTAAAGAACTTAAATAAAGACGAAAAGGTTTATGAAATTTTGCGTCTTATTGGTGGCAATCCTGCAAGCGAAATAGCACAAAAACACGCTAAAGATATCATAACTTACGCAGAACAATACAAAAATAATATAATTAAAAACTAATACATATTAAACAAAATATATATTTTTAAGGTTTGAGATAATTATTCTCAAGCCTTTTTGTATTAAAAATTTAATTTTGCTCATTATAATTTTTATGAAAAGAATTAAATTATTTTGTGTTGTTATATCAATCTATTTATTATTAACGCCAAATATCAATTATGCGATGGCGGAAGGAGTTAAGTATTATAATTTAGGAGGATTTCCTATAGGAATACAAGTTTTTACGGAAGGTGCGTACGTTTTATCATTAAACGAAGTTATAACAAACGATGGTATATCGTGTCCGGCTAAAGACAGCGGAATTATAGAGGGCGACTTAATTCTTTCGATTAACGGAAATAAAACAAACGATTCTGAAGATTTATATTCAGAAATAAACAATAGTAAAGGAGATTCTATAGTCGTAGAATTAGATCGAGATGGAGATAAAATATTAAAAGACGTAATTCCCGTAAAAGATTTATTGGGAGAATATAGAATAGGTTTAACGGTAAAAGACGATTTAACGGGAATAGGAACTGTAACTATGGTTGATACTCAAGGTAATTTTGTTGCTTTAGGACATCCAATAGTAAATAATAAAGGTAAAATAGTGCAAATTAAGGGAGGAAATATTTATAAATGTTCAGTATATAGCGTTATAAAAGGCGAAAGAGGTAGAGCAGGAGAATTAAAAGGTATTTTTTACGAAGAAGAAATTTTAGGTGATTTTACAAAAAATAAATCAACCGGATTATACGGACAAATAAATAATTATAACTTTAAAGAAAACAAATTCGAGATTGCTAACGGTAAAATTGGTAAAGCGTCTATTTTTACGTGTATAGACGGTGAGAAGA
>JAZNFL010000132.1:0-4701 GCA_045589135.1 Christensenellaceae bacterium | reverse complement strand
TAAAACAGCTTCCGTTATTCTTTTAATTTTTATTTTAGAAAAGATAAAACGCAATATAGAATATAAAAAGCCTATATGTAATCCCGACACTGCAAATAGATGGGCAATGCCGGCATATCTATACGAAGAAACTATCGACTTATCGGTATCTTGAGTATATCCGGTAAGCAACGCATATGCAAACGGAAAAGTTTTCTCGTCCATAGTAGTTCTTAGCATCTTTTTAATATGACCGTTTATAAACCCAAAAACACCTACGTCGTTGTCTACAACCTTTACGTTCGTCTTTTTGGCAGAAGCAGTATAAGTTACTCCGCCGATTAAAACTTTATCGTTTATATACTTGCCGTTTTTATATGGCTCCCATTTAGTATAAGAATAAACTTTTACTACGTCACCAATATCTAATACGGCTGTAGTTTCTAAATTTATGGTTACACCCTTTATTACGTAGTCGTAATATAAAGTTGCATTCTCTAATTTATATACGTTTGCAGTGTAATTGCCCTTGTCTTTGTAAGATTTAGAACAAACGGTTCCTGTAAAGTTATAGTAACCACTCGTTATTTTATAATCGTTAATTTGATTTTTTCTCGCTTCGGTCAAAGAAAACCCCAACGCAAAGAAACATAAAGCTATAACGCTTATATAAAAAATTACACTTCTTAATCTCTTAAATTTATAAAGACAAGCCGTTATAATTATAATTGCCAACACTAAAAGCGTCACTATTACGTATACGGGCTTATCTATTATAAAATAAGAACAAAGAACTCCAAGTAGCAAAGAAATTGCAAAGATAAGTAGTGTCCGACAATTTATAAACTTCATGACTTAGAAATCGTATTGCTCGTATTCGTCTGCAAGAATAACGTTAGGGCTACCCTTTAATTCTTCTATAACTTTGTTTTTATCTATAAACGGTATGTGGTGAGTAAGAACCACTTTGCCTTTAATTTGTTTTGCAATTTCTACACATTGCCAAACCGCCATATGGGGCTTTGCTTCTGCCCAAGCGTCTTTAGTAAACGGTGCGTCGCATAAAACCAAATTGCTTTGTTTACTGTTTAAAAGTACGTCTTCTGTAAAAGAAGTATCTCCCGTATAATAAAAAGTCTTGTCTTCTGCTTGTACCATTATACCCAAAGTATTTATCGGGTGCTTTGCATTAACAAAAGTTATTTTTGCATCTTTTACAAAAATTTCTTGACCGACGGTAACGTCTTGACAATCGAAATGCGGATTGGCTTTTATTATTTGCGACTGCAAAGAAGAACTTTGCACTTGGTATAGTTTTAACGATTTATCGGTTTTACCACGCAGTTTTGCCGATTCTATATATTGAGCCAAAACGCCGACGTCCGCAACGTGGTCGAAATGATGATGACTTAAAATTACCGCATCTAAGCTTTCCGGCAAAATAAACTTTTGCAATGCCGAAACCGTTCCACTGCCACAATCTATCAACACGTTAGTTTTATCCGTTTGTAAAAGATATCCGCTGGTGTTGTGTCCGTAAGGAGCGTAAGGGCCGTAACAACCTAAAACCGTAAGCTTCATTATAATTTTCTCCTTTATCTTTAGTAAACCAAACGGTAACGAGCGCTTGGCAAAGTTTAGTAAAAAACACATAAAATTTATGCGTTAAGTCTAACTATAAGAGCATTATAAACGATATATCCGTCTTTGTCAAACACTATTTTAATTTGTCAAATATTCCCTTTTATTTTTACGTATAAACGATTGCGTTACCGCATATAATTTGTTATAATAAAGACGTAAAAGCCTGCGGTGTACGAGGTAGGGATTTTTCGGGAATCCACGTCGTATAAAAGGGAGTTTGGAGTCTATCGTTCTACGCAAAGCCTACGGATATTGTCTTTCGTGCAGTCCTTTTAATGTAGGAAGTCGGATGGACGAAGCAGAACACCCACCTGCTTTAAAGCGGGTTCACTTTTTCTCTGCACGGCACAGGCGGGTATAACCTTTTTAAGGTAAAAGCAAAGAAGACTGTTCTTCTTTGCTTTTTTTATTTATTATTTTCAAGTTGGTTAAAATTACTTGCAAATATCAGTTATTTATGTTATTATATTTAAGAAATAAGGCCTCATGGTCAAGCGGTTAAGACGTTGCCCTCTCACGGCAAAATCAGCGGTTCGATTCCGCTTGGGGCTACCATCGTGTAACCAGTTGAACACATAAAGTTCAGCTGGTTCTTTTTTATTTGTTATTTATAGCTTAAAGTCGTGTTCAATTAAGGAACATCACGACCTACCAGACAAAACGACAAGTTTCGACTTGTCGTTTTTTTACTACACAAAAAAAGAACTTTTGTTCCTACCCACAAAAGTTCTTTTTTGCTACGTCCAATTTCGTAACTTATCATTGTAATATATACGTTATAATTTTTTATATTGCCAAAACGCCTTATTATAATACCTTTATATATATAAAGCAACGTCTTTTGTGGCACGAAATAGTTTTACTAATAAGCAAAATTTATCATTTTTACCTAAAATCATTTAAAAACAAATTAGCGCATTATATTAATTAAAAATTTCGGTTGCGTCTAATTTTATTTCGCTTAAATCGACTTCGTCGGTTAATTCCTCCTCTTCCGTGTCCGTTGCTTCTTCGATTTCTTTAGATTCTTCTTCGAATAAAGTTTCTTCTTGTTGCAACAAATCGTCGTCGTTTTCTTCTTCTTGAACTTGCTCTTCTACTATTCCAAGGGCTTTTTCTTCCTCTTCGACTATCTTATGAGCATCGAAAACTTCTTGCATATCGAGCGTTCTGTTTACAACTTCCGGAAATTTTGATTTTGTCGGGGTAATCTTTAATCCGTCAGCCCCGTACAACTTTACAAGGCTTTTATACACGTACACGAAAAACTCGTCAAATCCTTGCCATTTATATAAATCTTCCGCACTGCCTTTTTTTGTGCAATAAACGCTCTCTTCTCCCTTTTTTATACTAAAGAGATAATCTCCTAACGAAGCAATATAAAGTCTATCGTCCGAACCTTTGTGTCTGCGTAAAATACCGTTTTCTACCCCTATATCCATCGGTTTAAACTTGGCTTCCGTCGCAGAAAAGTTATACCCAAAGACGTTAAAACTTCCACTAAACAAGCTCACTCCGTTATACTTGGTTACAAAAACCCCGTAATCGCCGAGAGAATAATCTTCGTATTTTGAGTAAATGGTCTTTTTAAGAGCACTTCCGTTTACAAAAATTTTATGCAAAAATAAATCTCTGCCTAAAACCTTAATCGGTGCAACGCATATAGTCCAGTTTTCTTGCGTGTAACCACGTCTAACTTTTCTTAAAATATCAAAAGCTTTCATTTAGTTTCTCCAACAACGTTATAACGCCTTTAAGACGCATTTTAAAGAAATATAAATTAAAGATATAACCTACTAATTATTTTACATTTTTTTATCTTTTGTGTCAACCGTATTGCAAGTAACGATACGTAAAAAAAACGATAGCCAAACCATTACGTTTAGCTACCGCTTTTAAAATTTTACTTCAACGTTGGCATTTTGCCGTTTTCAAAATCGAGATCGCTAAAATTCCAAATCGTGGCATCCCAACCAAGCGTTTCGGTATAGAATGTTTCAGAATTAAGTTGTTCGAGGGTACAAATTTCGCCTTCTGTATTTGTAGGATCAATATTAATAATATCACCTTGCATAATCTTGATTGTTTGTCCTTCGGAAGAATATCCCTTTTTTATTAATGCCTCATAAGAACTGGTAAATCCAACTAAACCTCCTATGAATGTATTAATGGACGACGAATCTTTAATTACACTCAAACTACTTGTTGTGAAACTATTACTAAGCGCCCCACTATACAAAGTTCCAAATAAACCACCAATATAAATTTCTTTTTGGATTTCGCTTTCCTTAACAGTAGCACTAATTTTTCCCATCGAATAACAATTAGTAAGTTCGCTGTCGGTAGTGCCCACATATCCACCTATTCCTCCGACATATGCACCGACCTTAACTGTCCCCTGAGATCCATCATCAACACCTCCTTGAGACAGTACAATAATATCACCCAAAGAATAACTATTTCTTATGATAACATAACAATTCGAACCGCTATACAATTTTCCAAAAATCCCACCTGCACATGGATTAAATAATCCCTCACTCTCAGCAATGATATTACCCATTGTATAACAATTATTTATAGTAACTTTGTACGTAAATCCAACTATCCCCCCTGCACAACTTCCCTGATAACCATCACGAATATCTTCTATTAATCCTTCTCCTGTTTTAGTATTTATATTACCAGTTGTATAACAACTATTTACAATCCCTTCATCACTATAACCAATTATACCGCCTGCATATGCAAACCCAAATTCTGTAAATATCGTTACGTCGCCTGTTGAATAACAATTTTCAATTGTGCTATGATACATGTACCCTGCAAAACCACCTGCAACCACACCGTTATCACACTCACCATTAATAACAAAATTTTCTAATCCCAGATTTTTAATGGTACCATAAAACAAATAGCCAAATAAGCCCACATAATTAGGAGGAACCGTCACTCGTGTAAAGTTTTTATTAAATGAAGTTATTTTAAAATTACTTACACAAAAATTATTTCCATTAAACACACCGTGGAATGTCCGACGAAACGACCCTAAATCATCACTATAATAATAACACCCGA
>JAZNFL010000131.1:0-5720 GCA_045589135.1 Christensenellaceae bacterium | reverse complement strand
CGTTTTACTGGCGACGTATCGCATAAAACGGACATTTTTGTTATCTTTTCTTTTTAAAACCTTTTCTTGGACAAGTGGTAAAAGTATCTAAAAAAGGCATAATGAGCGTTAAGTTTTTGTCGGTGGCTTTAATTAAAAACGCCTTGCCGTTTTCTTGAGAAATAAAATCGTTGGAAGTTTTTCCTCCGCAAACGGTTTGTATTTCTATATACGGATACGCCGTATCTATCGTTCCGTATTTATTAGAAAGACTTTGATTTACCGTTTGAATAAACGTTACGTCCTTCCATTTGACTACGTCGGTAGTAAAAAACAGAGATTTTACCTTAAACCCTTCTTTATCCATTTCGACAAAATTGTATTTATAAAACCCCACCAATAGCAAAACAAGACCTACGCCAAATAAAATTCCTGCCACAAAATACTTGTTTTGCACTTCTACAAGTGTTATCCATACTGCCATGCCTATTGCGAAAAACGAACACGCAAACCACTTCATTACGAAATGAAAATACGGTGCCGACACTTTAACTTTTTCCATATCTACTCCTTTGTATCGCAAACTTTAAATAATCTTTAATAAAAACAGCGACTTTGGTTTTTCTTAATTTTTGCAAAACTAAATTAAGAAAAATCTTCTGCTCCGCAATTTGGACTGCTTTGTTTTAAATCCAATTCGACGATTTTGTTTCTTACCCTCGTATTGCAAGCGACGGACGACGTCAAAAAGACGTTACCGCCTATTACCGAATTCTTACCTATTACGGTATCCCCACCCAAAATCGACGCACCTGCGTATACGGTTACGTTGTCTTCTATCGTAGGATGTCTTTTTTTGCCTTTTAAACTTTGACCACCTCTTGTGGATAAAGCACCCAAGGTTACCCCTTGATAAATTTTTACGTTATTGCCTATAACGGTGGTTTCTCCTATAACTATACCCGTTCCGTGATCTATAAAGAAATTTTTACCTATAGTTGCTCCGGGGTGTATATCTATACCCGTCTGAGTATGGGCGTATTCCGTCATCATTCTCGGCAAAACGGGGACGCCTAACAAATAGAGCTCGTGCGCTATTCTATTGACGGTAATGGCAAAAAGCCCCGGGTAAGAAGTTATTATTTCGGGCTTGTTAAAAGCAGCAGGATCTCCGTCGTAAGAAGCTTGAAGGTCCGATTGAACGTATTCTCTTATCTTTGGAATTGTTTCTAAAAATTTTAAAGCCGTTTTTTCTGCTTCTTCGAACAATTCTTGCTCGTCCTTATCTGCCATTTGTGGTAAATATCTCGAAACCGCAGAAATTTGTTTGCTTAAATTATAAAGAAGGTCTTCTAAAAGTGTAGAAAGCGCACCTCTCGTAGTGTAAGAACGAAACTCCTTGTTTTCTTGGTATCCGGGAAAAATTATCTTTCTTAACTGCAACAAAATTTTTACCACTTCTTCTTTGCTTGGCGGATTAAAAACGCTTACTTCGTCTATATCCCTACCCTTTCCGTAATCCTCTAACAACCTATCAAGTATTACGTTGACTTCTTTTTCTAACTTATCTATCATAAACTCTCCTAGAATTTAACTATATTAATTTTGGACGAAAATTCCTATTGTGAATTTTTATCTCTTATAATCCTACTGCACCTTAAACTTTTTACAATAGGCTATATCACAACAAAACTAATCTTTAAAAAGCTCCGTAGAGAGATATCTCTCTCCCCCGTCGGGCAAAAGAACTACTACCTTTTTGCCTTCGTATTCGTCTTTTTGCGCTAACTTTATCGCCACCGCTAAACTCGCTCCGGAAGAAATCCCAACCAAAAGCCCTTCTTTTTGGCAAACGAGTTTTGCGCACTCGTAAGATTCTTCTTCCGTAACGGCAAAAACCTCGTCTAAAACGCTTACGTCTAAAACTTGTGGGATAAACCCTGCTCCTATGCCTTGTATGCCGTGTTTACCATTAACGCCCGTCGTTAAAACGGCAGACGACGATGGTTCTACACCGATTATTTTTACGTTAGAAAGCCTTTCTTTAAGATACTTGCCCACGCCTGTAACCGTTCCACCGGTCCCTACACCCGCAACGAAGGCGTCCACTTTACCGCCCATATCTTCGTAAATCTCTTTGCCGGTAAAAAGGTAATGCGCCTGATGGTTGTATGGGGTTTTAAATTGGTCTAAAACGACGGAATTAGGCATCTCAAGAGTAAGTTCATTTGCCTTGTCTATCGCCCCTTGCATGCCCTTTTCTCCTGCGGTCAAAACGACTTTTGCCCCAAAAGCTTGCATTATCTTTATACGCTCTTTAGACATGTTATCCGGCATAACTATAATGACTTGGTATCCCTTTAAACTTCCAACGAAAGCAAGTCCTATACCCGTATTGCCTGACGTAGGCTCTATTATTACCGAGCCTTTTTTGATAATTCCGTCTTTTTCGGCCTGCGCTATCATATTATACGCAACTCTATCTTTTACCGAACCTGCAGGATTAAAAAATTCTACCTTGGCAAAAAGATCGGCTTTAAGATTAAATTGCCTTTTGATATTGTCGAGTTTAACAAGCGGAGTTTTTCCTATTAACTCTTCCGCCGAATAATAAAGCGCCATAAGCTCTCCTTGTCGTTTGTTCGTCTTAAATATAACGTAAAAATTATACCACCGAAAGCCATATTTTGTCAATATATAATATTACGGCAAATAATTTTTAATTCGTATAAAAACATCTTAATTTTGCCGAGTTTTGTTTTTGCCAAAAAAACTTTTCGGGCAATTCGTGCTATAAGCAAAAATTTTTAAGGGTTGCAACAAAAACAACCTTTTAATTTTACCTAAAACGTTTCTATTCTTCTTTGCCGAAAAAATAAAAAATTTTACTTGTTTGCATTAAAAACTCAACACACATATTAAAATTTGTTTAAATTTTTCCATAAAAAAATCCTTTCCGCAAAAAAGCAGAAAGGATTTATTTTAATTTAAGCAGTTGCAATTACACTAAATAGTTTTGCTTTTTAACGACAACAAGCTGTTTTAACAACCGTTATGCCGTTAAAGATTAACTGCAATTTAAATAATTATTGTTTCTTTTTTCTCTTGAGAACAGCCAAAGCACCTAAGCTTATTAAAGAAACAGCAAGGCTTCCTGATGCAGAAGAATTACAACTTGCGCTAACCGCTGGACTGGAACCGGATTCGGATTCCGCTTCGGAAGTGGAAGAATTGGTAGAACTTTCAGACTCGGAAGTTTGAGCGTTTTCTAATCTTTCGAGAGTGTTTTCTAATCCAACGAGCTTAGCTTCGTTTGTTACGAGAGCTTTTTCTTCTTCGATAAGAGCATTGTAAGCCTTTCTTAAAGCACGAATAGTATCTCCGTCTTCTAAGGTGATGTTCTTAGGAAGATTGTTTATACCTTCTACGATTTCTTCTGGAGACATATAGTCTTCTTCGAATATAACCTTAACAGGTTCGGTATAAACGGTGTATGATACTCCGGAGTTTCCGGAAACGTACTTGTAAGACAATATAGCGTACAATCCGTCTTCTTTTTCTTTTGCTAAGAAAACTTTTGCTTGTACAGTTGTTTCAGTTCCGTCGTAAGCTATTGCCTTTACGTCGTATTTTGCCGAATTCCATCCGTTAGAAGAAGTTAAAACGTAAGGTTTTTCCGTAGTTATTTCTCTAGTGTAATCAGCAATAGAATCCGCAGCGTTGTTAGTCATACCCGTAACGCCGGAGGTAAAGTGATTTGCTATTTCTCCATAGTTGCCATAAGTCCAGAAGAATCCTAAGAATCCTCTATCCTTCATTACACGGTTAGTAAAATCGTTATTTACACAAGCGTAATGACAGTCTATTACGGCGTTGTAGAAATTAGAATTATATAAAACGGTAGCAAAATTATCTACAGAAATGTTATTGAGGTTTGCTTTAGGCATTTCTGGAAGGTCTTTTTGCATTTGTTCGAGTTGACCTACACCGAAAGCAATTACTACGCATTGCGACATTATGTCGTATTCTTCTGCGAGGGCTTTAATTGCCTTAGGAGCGTTTAAGTTGCCAGTCTTGATCTCTAATACTAAAACGAGATCCGTACCCTTAAACACTTCGAAAATTTCTCTTAAAGTAGGGATTTTTACACCTTCGCCCAAAACTGCTCCGTAAGTATTTTTAATAATTTTATACTGAGAAAGTTGAGCAAGCGTCATATCGGCAACGTTACCCGTTCCGTTGGTCGTTCTGTTGATAGAAGAGTCGTGCATTACTACGAGTTCTCCGTCTTTAGAAAGATGTATGTCTATTTCTACGTGAGTTGCACCCTTTTGATATGCTTCTACAAAGCCTTCGAGAGAGTTTTCGTAATTGGTTGCACAAAGTCCACGGTGAGCGATATTAAACGGCGTACGAGCAAAAGAATTGTCTTTGTACTTTCTTAAAGTGTCGTATGCGGTTTCTACGTCGCTGGTAATAATACCTAAGCTTCCGGTAGAAACTAAAGAAGCGATATTAAATCTCGAAGAATCCTCTGCTCTTACCCATACGGCTTTAAAACGTGCGTGTAAGAAGGTTACGTTTTCTCTCGTTGCAGTTTTTTCGTTTAAAATTACGATATTTGCGCAAGAACGATTAGATTCTGCCAAAAGTTCCGCCATGTCTTCTTTATCGTAATCTTCTCCGGAATAGTCTACTATACCACGGATTTTAAGATTTCTTTGACGTACGTAAGAAACGAGATTAGCGTCGTTAGAAACAACAGCAATATCTAAAAGGTTACGAACCTTGCTAAGATAATTTAAGAAAGCGTCTGCTTGTGCTTGATTTTTTACGTAAACCGCAGGAATTATTTTACCCTTTAAAGAATTTAAATAAATTTCGTCAAAAGGCTTAATTACTTCCCCGTTTTTGTCTAAGACGTTCATGTTTTCGTCAACGTAAGCAATTGCCGTTGCCGGAGTTATCGGTTGAGCAAACATATTTACCGTGCCGGCAGAAGTTATATCGGTAATTACTGACGGAGCCGTTGCAAAGTCGGATACGAGAGTATAGGTGTTTGCTATTGTGTTGTCTGCTTGAGATTTAGTAGGAGTTTGTCCTCCTTGCGTACCGGTTAAGCTAAACGAAGCTATTTCTACGTCGCTGTTACAAGCAACAATACCAAAACCACCGTCTTCTAATACGCCACCCATAAGACCGTACTTTTCTTCTAAAGCGTAGCTTATGGTTTGGATACTATCAAGATAATGGGTTGCTATTCCGTTGTTTACGGTAATCTTTAAAGTGTGGAATTGTTGATCCGCCAAATTGATTTTGGTTTCAACCGCAGCAGTATCCGTAAAGCTAGGAACGGTAGTTACGCTCGATTGAGCACTGTTTCCGTTTACACGGACGTTCATAAGGTATCCTTCAAGTTTTCCGTTTTGTTTTTGAGTGTGATAAAAAACACCAAACCAACGAGAACTATTAAGCCATCTTGTAAAACGGAAAGAAATCGTCAACTCGAAGTCTTTTACGTTTCCGAGATCGGTTGCAACTTCGTACAAAGCTCCGTAATATAAACTTGCGTTTATAGAACCATTGTTGTGTCCGATTTTTACAGCATTTCCGGATTTTGCAATTGTGGAATTACTTACGTCCGACTTGTTGTACAACTTCCAATCGGAAGGAACCCCTGCAGAAAAATCTGCATTATAAGATATTTGTTCGCCTTCGGCAGCAGCACCTGCGGTTAAAAC
>JAZNFL010000130.1:0-2681 GCA_045589135.1 Christensenellaceae bacterium | reverse complement strand
TATTACAGTGCTATTGTAAGGAGGTTTTTATGTCGCAAGAGAAAAAGGAATTTGTAGCTTTTATCGACGAGCAAAAAATTTTTGAAATCCAAGATAACGAACAAACGCAAAAGATTGCGCTTATCGCACAAGCTTTATCTTCTCCAACTAGATTAGAAATTTTAAGAATGTTAAACGAAAAGCCGTACCTCATGAGCGAAATTAGTTCGGCTTTAAACCTTCAACCCTCCTCCGCTTCTTTCCATTTAAAAATGTTAGAAAGTGCAGATCTTTTAAACGTGGAATATTCTACCAAAAACAAAGGCACTTTAAAATATTATTCTTACGGCACGAGAGATATTTTATTTAGATTAAGACCGTTAGAAGGAATTAGAGATCCCCTTACCCCGTTTACTACGACGATAAAAATAGGCGACTATATAGACGCTAAGTTTTCCGATTTGCATGGTGTAGCGTCAGAACTTAAATTACTGTTTTTAAACGACGTAAAGCAGACCTTTCACCAAGACCGACACGACGCACAAATTATATGGAATAGACATAGCGGTTATTTAACTTACGCAATACAAAACAATTTTACAGAAAGCGCACCTGTTTCGGAAATATCTTTTTCTTTAGAACTCTGCTCGGAAACTAACGGTTACAACAACGATTACCCAAGCGATATTACTTTTTGGGTGAACGACGTTGAACTTTGCACTTGGACGTGTCCAGGAGATTATGGGGATAAATTCGGCACTTTTACCCCTGCTTGGTGGTTTCCGGAAAGCACTAAATACGGATTGTTGACAAACGTTAGCGTAAAACAAACGGGCGTTTATTTAAACGGCAAGCTCGTAAATAAAACTATAGGAATACAAGATTTATCGTTAGAAAGAGGCAATAAGCTAACCTTTAAGTTTGGAGTAAAGCCCGACGCTAAACATTGTGGTGGATTTAACGTCTTTGGAGAGAAATTCGGCAACTTTAATCAAAACATAACATTTACCGCTACTTATAAAAAGAATAAGCTCTTATAATCTTTTGTAATTTTATAAAATATTTTTTATATTTTTACATGTATTCTTTTATTAAAACCATACACTTTTTCTTATTAATTTTTTATACAAAAATTAAATTTTGTCTTGTTTTATTTTTAAGTTGACACAACCCAATTAGAGTGATAAAATATATAATAAAGTACGGATAAATAATAAGTATTTTATCTTATTATAATTATTAGGATGGTTATATATGAAAAAATTTTTATTGCCGGAAAACGGACAATTTTACAAAGCTAACTTACACTGCCATACGACTTGCTCCGACGGAAAACTTTCTCCCGAAGAAGTTAAGCGCATTTACAAAGAACACGGATATTCCGTCATTGCATACACAGACCACGACGTATTACTATCCCACTCTGATCTCGACGACGAAAACTTTTTAGCTTTACACGGATACGAAATGGAAGTTGACGAAAAATCCGATAAAGACTTTTCTTTTATTAAAACTTGCCATATGTGTTTTATCGCATTAAAACCGGAAAACATGACTCAAGTTTGCTACCACAGAACAAAATATCTCTTTGGTAACGCTCCTAAATACCGTAGCCAACTTGTTTACGATGATTCTTTGGCGGATTTTGAAAGAGAATACACTCACGAAAAGATTAGCGAAATGATGCAAATTGGCAGAGATAACGGCTTTTTTGTCACTTACAACCACCCTGTTTGGTCTTTAGAAAACTACGCAAATTATAGCGGTTATAACAATATGAACGCTATGGAAATAGTAAACAACAGTTGCGTCGTTGGAGGATTTCCGGAATATAACGAAAACCAGTACGACGATATGTTGCGCTTAGGAAAACGCATCTACTGTACGGCTACCGACGACAACCACAACGTACATCCAACAAACTCTAAGTATTGCGATTCTTTTGGCGGATTTACCATGATAAAAGCTCCAAAATTAGAATATACCGCTATAACCGACGCTTTAGTAAACGGAAACTTTTACGCTTCTCAAGGGCCGGAAATCCACTCTTTAACCTTCGAAAATGGCAAATTAAGTATAACATGTTCCCCTGCAGAATCTATCGTTTTAACAACCGGTAGACGTCGCACCAAGGCATTTTATGCTAATACCGAAGGTGTTACCCAAGCCGAGTTTGACGTATTTAAAGAAGATGGTTACGTAAGAATTACCGTCACCGACCAAAAAGGCAAACACGCAAACACCAACGCATATTTCTGCGACGAATTATTTTAATAAAACCTAAACGTTAATTTTTTAATATAATTATCTATACAAAACTTAAAGTGCGATATGCTATTTACAGGATATCGGGCTTTACTTTATTTAAATCTAAGAGATTATCCAATAACACTTCCCATCACTTAAATTTAAAATCATTTACAACATAAAAATTATTCTCATAATAAAACATACGTAATAAAACACATATATAATACGGTATCCATATTGAGCAAAAGTAGCTTGAGAATTTATTCCCACCAAAAATCCTAAAATAGCTAATAAACATAAAGATATATTGATGAAAAAAGTAAATATTACAATAGCCTTCTTCACCTTCTTATTTAATCCAATAAGAAATATCTTTTTATACCAACAACTAGAGAAAAACAAGTATTTTCCTCTATCTTTCTCCTTTACTTGGCTATAACAATAAATTAATA
>JAZNFL010000129.1:0-4249 GCA_045589135.1 Christensenellaceae bacterium | reverse complement strand
TATAATTATAACACTATAAAAAAATATTGTCTAGTTTTTTTCTAATATTTTTAAAATCCTTTCGAAATATTCCGGAAGCGGGGCGTTAAAAGTCATTCTTTCGCCCGTTGTCGGATGATTTAAACTTAGTTCTACCGCATGCAACAACTGACCGTTTAACTCGAATTTACACTTTTTACTGCCGTATACAGGATCTCCTACGACGGGATGACCGATATGTTTAGAATGAACTCTAATTTGATGAGTTCTTCCCGTCTCTAAAGCAAATTTGCAAAGAGTGTAACCTTCGTATCTTTTTACGACGGTATAATGCGTTATTGCCTTTCTGCCCGAATTACTCACTGCCATCATCGTTCTGTTTTTTGTAGAACGATCTATATAGGTTTCTATCTTTCCACAGTCTTGCTTTACTACTCCGTCTAACAAGGCGTAATATATTCTCGAACAAGTTTTATCTTTAATTTGTTCGGAAAGGCTCAAATGTGCTTTGTCGTTTTTTGCAACGACTAAAAGTCCGGAAGTGTCTTTATCTATCCTATGCACTATACCCGGTCTTATAACTCCGTTTATCCCGCTTAAACTATCTAAATGATACAGTAAAGCGTTTACGAGAGTCGCTCCGTTAGTTCCGTTTCCTGCATGCACGGTTAATCCTTGTTGTTTATTTATAACTGCTAAATCCGCGTCTTGATACACTATATTTAAAGGAATATCCATAGGCGTAAGATCAAGTTCGACAAGTTCGGGGACGTTCATACTGACGACGTCTCCCGGCTTTAATGATTTTTTTGCCTTGGCAATTTCTCCATTGACGGTAACTTCTCCGTCGTCTATTAGTTTTTTTATACGAGAACGTGTAAACTCGCTGTTTTCCGCAAGAAAAACGTCAAGACGTTGACAATCGAATTCTACTTCTAAAGTTATTTTGTCCATTGTTTTTCTCTTTAGGCTTCTTTTTTAGAAGGTTTTTTTCTAAATAACGCTTCTTCGTCAAAAAACAATATATATAGCATAAGCATAGCCGCACCAACACACAAAAATATATCCGCTACGTTACAAGTAAAGTTTATAAAATCAAAGAATTTTATTCCGGTAAAATTTCTCACTTCTAAAAAATCTCTTACAAACTTAAAACATATTCTGTCTACAAAGTTACCGAGTGTTCCGCCAACGACAAACGCAAGTGCGGTATGTAAAAGTTTATGTCTGCGATTGGATCTAAAATAGAAAAACAAAATACCAAGCATAAACACTATCGTCAACGCCAAAAATATAGGTTGTCCGTATTTGCTATCACCACCCAAGCCGTAAGCAGCACCAGGGTTTTCTATATAAGAAATACTTAAAAACCCGTCCACTACGGTCTTGTCGTAAACTCCGTAGTAAAGAGCCTTAGTAATTTGATCCGATAAAAATACCAATAATAAAATAATAGAATATACCACGTTTATTCCTCCACGACTCCAAGTTCTTTACATAATTCGAATAAATCCAAATCGTATCCGGGATTTAAAACTTCGTTTAAGTCGAATCCCGATTCTGACACGTCTAAAGCCCTGTCGTCGTTTTTGCCTTTGTTTTTTTGTTCGTCAAATAAATTGCGGAGTTTTTCCACTTTTTCTTTGATTGTTAAAGAATAGTCAACGGACGCCTCGTCCGAAATTATATCCTTGATAGATTTTATAAGTGCGTTTATCTTTTTTACGTCTTCGCTTAACACTGCGTTTTTAAGAACGGTATTAAAGTAGTTTTCCCACTTGGCGGTAAACATTTTAAGACGCTTTATCTCTAACACGTACTCTGCGTTTGCCGTCGAACGCACCTCTTCTGCTTTTTGAGTTGCGGCAACCAAACTTGCAGTAATCGATTTGCGTTCTTCTTCTAATACGGAAACTTTAACTTTAAGTTTATCGTTTTCTTCCGTCAATTGTGCTATTATTTTTTTTTGTTCTAAAAGACTGTTTTCGTATTCTTCTTTTTGTCTTATTAGCTCTTTTTTTAACTTTGACGTGAACAAATTATTCACCTCTTCTTATTTTGTCAAGCATTTGTTTTTTAAGGTCGTATAAACCGTCGGATAAGTCTACCTTGTAGATGTGTGGCTTATCTAAACGCTTATATTCGTCCCAGAAAGTCGCAAGCTCTTCTTTAGCGTACTTTGCAACTTGATTTAACTTAGGAAATTGATATACAAGTTTTCCGTCTTGCACAATGGTAACGGATAAATCACGCAATACGTAATTTGTAAAGGTGGTCTTTTTCCACGTTTCGGTTGGATGGAAAACGGTAAGTGGTTTGGTTTCGTCGATAACTTCTCCCCTTAAAGAAATAAGGTCTGCTTCTGCTTTTCCGGTTTCTTTATCGTATATTCTGTAAATATGCTTAAATCCCGGATTTGTAATCTTTGCCGAGTTGTCCGAAACTTTAATCTTTGGTATAATTCTGCCGTCTTCGATAACGGCAGAAAGCTTATATACACCGCCTAAGGCAGGCATATCGGCACTTGTTATAAGTTTTGTTCCTACACCCCAAGTATCTATCTTTGCCCCTTGCAATTTTAAAGACGTTATAGAATGTTCGTCGAGATCTCCGGAAGCGCAAATTTTTGCATCTTGAAAACCTTCGTCATCGAGCATTTTTCTTGCTTTTTTAGTAAGGTATGCAAGGTCGCCCGAATCCAATCTTATACCTAGAGGCTTTTTGCCTTTTTCTCTCAGTTCTTTAAAAACTTTTATAGCGTTTGGAATACCGCTTTTTAATGTATCGTACGTGTCGACCAACAATAAAGTTGCATCCGGATAAGTATCTGCGTACGCTTTAAACGCATCGTACTCCGTGGGGAAGTTCATTACCCAACTGTGTGCGTGCGTACCGGCAACCTTTACGTCGAAGGCTTGTCCCGCCAAGACGTTAGACGTAGAACCGCAACCTCCGATTATCGCAGCCCTAGATCCGTATATTCCGGCATCAGGGCCTTGAGCCCTTCTTAGCCCAAACTCCATAACGCTGTTTCCGTCCCCTGCCGCAAAACATATTTTTGCCGCTTTAGAAGCGATAAGCGTTTGGTGGTTGATTATGTTTAACAAAGCAGTTTCTACAAGTTGAGCTTGCATAACCGAAGCTTTTACCGTAAGAATAGGTTCTCCGGGGAAAACCACCGTTCCTTCCGGAACAGAATAAATATCCCCCGTAAACTTAAAGTTTTCTAAATATTTTAAAAATCCTTTATCGAAAAGATTTAAACTTGCGAGATAATCTATTTCTTCTTTTCCAAACTTTATATTTAAAATATAGTCTATCGCTTGTTCGAGTCCTGCAGCGATAGAATAAGTTATCATGTCGTTTTGACGGAAAAACAAGTCGAATACAACCGTTTGATCGGTCTTTCCTTCCTTATAATAACCGTTCATCATAGTCAATTGATATAGGTCGGTAAGTAAAGTTAAATTTCTTCTTTCCATATTAAACCTCTTTTATATAAAAAATTTTTAACAAATTAAAAACTTTGCTAAGACTAATTTTCTTATCTTGTGTAAAAATCGCGCACACGTCTACTCTAAAAACAAACAATTAAACGATTAAATCGTATCTAAACAATATTTTAACCGTTAAAGAAACTGCCTTTTCGTTTTAGATACCAAAAGCAAAACAGACCTTTGCTTTTTGCTAAATTTCTCCTTTTGCAAAAGGTAAAAATTAGACGTGATAGGCAAATTTTATTTATTGGCTTTGTTTTCTTCCTCTTCTTTTTTTTGTCTATAAGTTTTATATCCCGGCTTATGATTGTCGAATTCTAAATGTGTCGACGGGACGTAAAACATATAAACCAACAAGAACAACACTATTAAAAGAACAGCAGAAATAATTGCTATTACGTAAAACTTAATAATGGTAAAGAGCAACAAAACAATTGCCAACCCAAATATCAAACCCAATCCGCCAAGTACGATATAAAGAGCACTCTTCCACTTAATCGCCAAAGCGACGTTAAAAATGCCGACGGACAAAGCAAGTATCCCTAAAGACAAAATAAACGGATACCTAAAATCGCCACCGAGTTTAATCCCAAGATAAACGCCGAGAGAAATTACGAGAGCGATTATTATTCCTAAGACAAAAAATCTTCTTTCTGTAATTTTATTATTCATAACTTTCCTCCTATATATTTTATAAGTTAAAAAAAAGTTGCAAATGAGTAATACTCCTTTTAAAAGGACTTAACGGCATTGCGTTGTTATACTATTTATAA
>JAZNFL010000128.1:0-7555 GCA_045589135.1 Christensenellaceae bacterium | reverse complement strand
CTTAATATGTCGTTTTTGGCTCGTACGGTTAGTTTAAAGAAGACATAATATCATTCACGTAAACCCAAGACCTTTTTGCAATGTTTCTTTTGCATATTGCTTTTTAACAATTTTATTTCCATAGACAAACTACCATTTCGTTTTTAAGGGATATTTCCCCGTTTTTCGTAATTCGATTACATCTTATATAAAAACAAAAGTCAAGAGGCAACGTCATACAATTAAAAACTTTTTGCCTAAGAATTAAAGATAATAAGTTTTTTAATCTATTTACTTACCGCAAAACAAAAGATAATAAAGCAGAATAAATAAATTGCCATACTTTGCAATTTTTTTTAAACCAAAAGAGAAACCCGTTACTTGTAAAACAAAAACAGCGTAGCGATAAGTCTTTATCGCTACGCCTTTTTGTATCGTATTTTTTGTAGGACGTAATAAATTTTTAATAACTATTGCCCTTTTTTATAAAAACACGCTGACGCTTATTTTAAGTTTTTTCGTTTATTTAGTCAACTCGTAAATAGCTTCTTTGTACATCTTAAAACAGAGTTCTAAGTTTTTTATGGATATATACTCGTTTGGTTGGTGGATGGTTTCTTCTTCGTCGGGGAATTCCGGACCAAAAGCCGTACCTATCTTTAACGCTCTTGCGTAAGTTCCGCCACCAATGGCAAGAGGTTCTAAATTAGTGCCCATAGTCTTGTTGTAAATGCCGAGAAGCGTTTGTATCATCTTACCGTTTTTGTCGTTGTATAAAGGAAGTTGATGTCCTAAAACTTTGATAGGAGCTATCTCTGATACCCTTTGCAAAATATAATCCCCATTAAAAGTAGACGGATAACGGAAGTCTACGGTGACGACGAGATTATCCCCTTCTTTACGAATAATATCCGGCGACATAGTCAAATATCCCGTGTCGTCGTTTAATTCTTTTAACTTTAAACTGTCGTTAAAGAGTTTGTCTACGACGGATTTATCTATAACTTGAGTTTCCGCCAAATAAGTAAGCAAAGGTAAAAGGGCGTTTTTGCCTTTTTCCGGAGTAGAGCCGTGTGCCGTAACTCCTCTTGCCGTTATTTGACCTTCTTCCCAGGTAAGCCCTAATTTTTCTATGAGATCGGGAGCATATTTGGACGTGACGCAAGTAGCGTAATCGCAAACGACGTTAGGACGAGTTCCACCACTTATCTCGAAAAGTGCAGTTTGATCGTATTTAAAAGAAAACTCTGCGTGGAGTATTCCCTTTTCTGCATACAACACGGGGAATCCCGCATCGGGAGAAAAACCAAACTCCGGCATCTTTGCAACCTTTTTATAATGCTCGATGCACTCCCATCCGCTTTCTTCGTCGCAACCCAAAATTAACTTTATGGTTTTAGACGGCTTAAAGCCTTGATCTTTAAGAGCTTTTAAGCAATATAACACGCAAACGGCAGGGGCTTTATCGTCGGTCGTTCCTCTTCCGTAAATTTTTCCGTCGACTTCTTCTGCAGAAAACGGTGGATACTTCCAATCGGATAAATTGCCTACGGGTACGACGTCTAAGTGGCAAAGTATTGCCATTGCATTGTCATCGTCGTCGCCCCAAACGATTTCTCCTACGTAGTTGTCGTAGTTTATCGACTTAAAGCCAAACGACTCTCCAAGATCCAACATATACTTTAAGGCGTCGTAAACTCCTTTGCCAAAAGGCATATTGCCAACAGGAGCAGTCTCTACAGAGTCTATTTTGACTAATTCTTTAACGGATTTTATCATTTCTGAAAAATAATTCATATTAATCTCTCCAAAAGTTAAAATATCTATCAAAAATATTATACACTTTTTTTAAAATATGGTAAAATATATTTAGCACATATTTAATTATTTTGGAAATTTTTATGCATAGTGGACATAGACAGAGATTGTTGTCAAAAGTTTTAAATAACTGTAATATGTTAGAACAACACGAAGTATTAGAAGCAATTCTTTTTTATGCGATTCCTCGCAAGAACACCAACGAGATCGCAAAGCAATTGTTAAACGTTTGCGGTAACGATTTAAAAAGAGTTTTTTCTGCCCCTGCGGAAGTTCTTACTTCGGTAAAAGGCGTAGGTCCATCTACCGTTGCTTATTTAAAACTTTTTGCTTCTGTTATAGAAACATATTCCACTAAAAAACAAAATAAAATTCAAATTAAAAACATAAGCACGGCTACCGAATACGTCATTTCTTATATGGAAGGTAAAGAAGCAGAAGAGTTTATCGTATTTTTGCTCGACGGCAAAGATAAAATTATTACTCAGTGTAAGTTTTCTTCTGAAAATAAAAGAAAGGTTACTATAAACTTACCCGAGATAAACAACGCTCTTGCCATCCATAAACCGACTTCTATATTACTTGCACACAACCATCCGAGCGGTAACTGCACTCCTTCTAAAGAAGACGACGATACGACTTATAAAATATATTTGATGACAAAACTAAACAACGTAAATTTATACGACCACGTTATTGTTTCCGGCAAAAATTATTTCAGCTATTTTTCTTCCGGAAAATTAGACAACATAAAACACACGGCAAATTTAACCAACAACTTATAATTTTAAGTTCTTTTTACCTTTGCCGTAAAAACCTTTAAAGGCATATCCAAACTTTAACGGCTTAAATAACTTAACAATTTAAGGCAATTATCATTGCACTTTTAATTTTAGGCTCTGTTAAAGATCGTGGCTAATCCCTTTAAATTTTATAAGTATTACGTTGTAACGTAACCTAGAACAAAACGATTTTTTAAACAATTTTACAACAAACGTCAATCATAAAGTTGACAATATGGAGGAATATTATGGAAAAAGTAAGAACAAGATTTGCTCCCAGCCCTACGGGCTTTATGCACTTGGGAGGATTAAGAACGGCGCTTTACGCATATCTTTATGCTAAGGCAAACGGTGGAGATTTTATTTTGCGTATAGAAGATACCGATCAAGAAAGATTTGTAGAAGGCGCAATAGACGTAATCTACTCTTCTTTAAAAGAATCTGGTCTTATCTACGACGAAGGTCCTGACATCGGTGGAAACTATGGACCGTACGTTCAAAGCGAAAGAAAGTCCATCTACATGCAATACGCTCAAAAACTTATAGAACTCGGCGGAGCTTATTACTGTTTTTGCACCAAAGAAAGACTTGAAAGTTTAACCGACGAAAACGGAAACAGAAAATACGACAAGCACTGCTTAAATCTCTCCAAGGAAGAAATTCAGGCAAAGCTCGATGCGGGAGAACCTTTCGTTATAAGACAAAACATCCCTAAAGAAGGCATGAGCAGTTATCACGACTTAGTATATGGAGATATAGAAGTAAACTACGCCGATCTCGAAGACAACATCTTAATAAAGAGCGACGGAATGCCAACTTATAACTTCGCAAACGTCGTTGACGACCATTTAATGCAAATTTCTCACGTTATAAGAGGTACGGAATACCTTTCTTCTACCCCTAAATACAACCTTATGTACGACACTTTTGGATGGGAAAGACCTCAATACATTCACCTTCCTACCATAATGAAGGACGCTACACGTAAGCTTTCTAAGAGATACGGCGACGCAAACTTCGACGACTTTGTAAATAAAGGTTATTTAGAAGAAGCCATTATCAACTACGTAGCCCTTCTCGGTTGGGCACCTAAAGAAAACGTAGAAAAAATGACTCTCGAAGAGATGGTTAGACTTTTCTCTTTGGACGGCGTTTCTAAATCTTGCTCTATCTTCGACGACGTAAAACTTCGTTGGCTTAACGGGGAATACCTCAAAGCGATGAGCGACGAAGAATTCCTTAAGAGATGCGAACCTTTCCTTAAAAAATCAAAAGTTTACGGAAAGTACGATTCTATGCTCATTGCAAAGCTCTTAAAAACCAGAATAGAAATAATGAGCGAAATCCCGGAAAAAATAGACTTTATCGAAGAGTTTGAAGCATACGACGTCAATTTGTACGTACACAAAAAGAGCAAAACCGACGTAGAGCTTTCTAAACAAGTGTTGCCTATGATCAAAGAACGTTTACAAGCTCTTACGGAGTTTACTCACGATTCTATACACGACGCTCTCGTAGGTCTTGCAACCGAAAAGGGACTTAAAAACGGTCAAATCTTCTGGCCTGCAAGAGTTGCCCTTACCGGCAAAGAAGTAACCCCCGGTGGCGCTATAGAAATGGCAGAAATTCTTGGAAAAGAAGAATCTTTAAGACGTATAGATTTTTCTTTAAATCTCTTAGGCTAAATTAAGCGGAGTTTCTACTCCGCTTATCTTTTATGCGAAGTTGATAAATTTCGCAATATAGATTTTACTAAACATAAAATATTTTCACATTTATTCGATACGTCTTCTCTAATAGAAGCAGGAGGTTTGATGAAGTTTTTTAAATTACAAAAACTTTACGACGTTTCTTTCATTCTACTTGCATTAAAACGTCTGATAATGATATCCCTAGTAGTGCTTATAGCTTGCACGGTATTTTTTACTCCGGACAAGTGGTATATTACCGTAACTTGTGGTCTTTGGGCTGTCGTATCGTTTTTGATAAAGGACTCCGCTAAGACAAAATATAAGCATCTTTTCGTCTTTTTTATCTTAGACTTTGTGTCACTTCTCGGAATGATGTACTTTATAAGTCTTAACAATATTTATACTTCTTCTCTATGTCTTTTGATGTTTGCAAGTCAACTTTTGCACACGGACTTTAAAAAGAGTATTTATTTGTTTTTTCTTTACTTTGTAGGAGTTGTCAGCGCAAACCTAATTGCAAGAACAATCCCTATCAACGCATACGCAACCTTGATATACAGTTTGACGGAAGCGACGATTTTTTTGATATTTTTTACTATATTCGAATTATCCTTAATTCTTCTTAAAAAGAACCAAGAACTAAGGACGACCTTAAGCGAACTTACCGAAAAAGAAAAACGTCTGCTCGAAGCAAATAAAAAAATTCAACAATCTGCGACCTTAGAAGAAAGAAACCGAATAGCAAAGCAAATACACGACACTACGGGGCACTCTATAACTAACATAATTATGCAAAGTGAAGCAGCTAAGCTCGTTATCGACAAAGATCCAATAGAAGCTAAAAAGAAAATTATTTCTTGTAACGTAACTGCAGTTAGCGCCTTAGAAGAACTTCGCCAATCGGTAAAGATTTTGTCAGGTTGGGAACAATCGTTTAACCTAAACGAGAAATTGAATAACGCCATAGCAGAATCGACCAACAACACAGGTATCGTAATTAGGAGCAAAATAGAAGACGTAAACCTTTCGGAAGAAATTTCTACCTTTATCTATTCTTCTTTTAAAGAAGGCTTAAATAACGGCGTAAGACACGGTGGCAGTACGGCTTTTTACTTCGAGTTATCTAATATTGATGACGGGGTTTTGTTTATTTTATCCGACAACGGTTGCGGAACAAACAACTTAAATTACGGATTTGGCCTTACACATATGACGGACGTCGCTAAATCTTTAGGAATACAAATTGAGTTTTCTAGCGAAGTTGACGAAGGATTCGAAATTAAAATGATTATTCCTTCCGCCCCTTCTAATCAATAGGCTTGACGCTTCAATTAATTTCGCCTATTGCGTTTCTTTTTAACTAAGCGTAATCTCGAAGTTTTACTTTTTTTCACAAAACAATTTAGACCAACTTTTTAATTTGCTACAAAATCAAAAAAACGCTAACCGTTTTTTGACGATAAAAAACCTTATGGTTTCGTGTTTTTGTTTTTTTATAATTATATTGTTTTACTATAAATTTAAAACAAAAAATAACTGCATTGGTCAAAAAACACTATAACGTACCCTTTAAATTAAAGCATTAAGGAAGCTTACCAAAATGAAATTTACCGATTTACTTTTATGGCTACTTACAGTTTCGAACGTAATATTGTTTGTATTAGACTTAAAAACTTTTTATTCTAAGGTAAAAGATTTTGCAGACAACGTAGATATAGACGACCAAGAGCGAGATAAAAAAATTTCTAATAGACTTTTAAAACTTCAGTTTTTTACGTTGATTAAAGTTTTAGCATTTTTTGCTTTGTCTTTACTTTGCTTTTTGTTCGGATCTACCCCACGTAGCATAGAAACATTGCCGGGGTTATGTGTTTTGCCGTTTTTACTGTTGTTTATATTAATACCAACCCTTTGCATATTACTATATAAATATTATACTAAAATCGCAATTACCTATAACGTAATCTCTAAACCGCACAGAAGACAAAGAGTAAGAAGGCTAAACGATTATTTTACAAGCCAAAAGCCTAAAATAGGAGATATACTCTTACCACTTATGATGGTGTTTATTTCTTTTTATCTTGCTTTGCCGATATTTTTTGCGACCTTTAATATAGCTTGCATAATTTGCTTGTAAGGCTTTAATTATCGTAGCACTTTTAGACGTTTTATAAAGAATGCTATTCACAAAATTATAAATTCCGCTTTTACTATTTTTTATAAACTTAAAACATACTTTTTATTGCTACGTGTATAAATAACTTTACGTCGTTTTTGTTTTAAACGATAAACTTAGTTACAGTTTTTTAATTAAACAAATGTAAATAATTGTCATAATTATACAATATGTATGCCGTAAAATCGGCAAAAAGGAGAAAAAATGATTAAAGTCTTAGTTGTTGACGATCAAAAATTATTGGTAGATGGTATTATAAGTGTTTTGAACACTTCTGACGAGCTTACCGTAGTCGGCTTTGCTTACGACGGGGACGAAGCTTTTAAAAAAGTAAAAGAATTAAACCCGGACGTCGTTTTGCTCGATATAAGAATGCCTAACCAAAACGGCGTAATTACCACGAGCCAAATTAAAAACTATAATCCTGACATTAAAGTTTTAATATTGACGACTTTTGACGATAGTCAATATATTTTAGACGCATTAAATCTTGGCGCAAGCGGTTATCTTTTAAAAGACATTGCTTCTTCTTCTTTGATAGAAGCAATTATCAACGCACATAACGGCGACACTATTCTCCCTTCTAAAATCGCCCGCAAAATTACGGCTGTTGCTAAAACCGTTTCTAACGATAGAGAAATAAAACTCAAAAAGAAATTTAATTTTACCGATCGAGAAGTCAACTTTGCCATGATGATATACGAGGGATTTAACAACAAGCAAATTTCTTCGGCAATGTCGCTCTCCGACGGAACGACAAGAAATTATATTAGTAACGTTTATTTTAAACTCGGAGCAGAAAACAGAACAGAAGCAATCGAAATAATGAAGTCTATTATTGGATAATTTGGTCACAATTTTTAATATACGTATTCGGTTTTTGCTAAAATTTGTCCTATAACTATAAATTTTAACACAAAAAACAAAGAATTTTATTTAAATAATCATATTAAGATTCTTCTATTTAAAGATCTTTTACACCACCACTTTTTGTGGTGGTTTTTTATTTTGGCTCTACCAATCCTGCAACAAAACCTATTTTAAAATAATACTTATATTATCTATTAAACCCTTCTTTTAAGATAATATTGTCAATAATAAAAACAGCC
>JAZNFL010000127.1:0-6663 GCA_045589135.1 Christensenellaceae bacterium | reverse complement strand
CCATAAAAATCTCGATAAAATCGGTGATTTGTCATAGTTAAAGTTGACAAATTGTAACGTAACGGCTATAATACAAAGTGGAAGCGTATAAATTTATTATATAAATTTTAGAAGTTAGACGGCAAAATATCGTTTTTGCCCAAAATACGTTTAACTAAAGCTAAACGAGAGAAAAAATATGAAGGAAAAAGAAAAGGTTTTGTCTAAAGAAAATAAAGAAAAAAACAGCGGTCAAAACGTAAGCTATCGAAAAAAGGGGTTTAAGTACGGATGTTATCTGTTTGTAAAAAGAACGTTCGACATAATTTCTTCCGGATTTGCTATTATCATTCTTTCTCCTATTTTGTTGATTTTATTATTGATAAAATTTTTGGAAGATTTTCATAATCCCATATACGTTTCAGATAGAGTCGGTAAGGATGGAAGAGTTTTTAAGTTTTTTAAGATAAGAACGATGAAGGTCGGAGCCGACAAACAAAAAGAGGAGTTGCAAGCCCAAGGGCTTAACGAGGTAGACGGTCCGGTTTTTAAAATAAAAAACGATCCAAGAATTACCAAAGTAGGCAAGGTTTATAGAAAGCTTTCTTTAGACGAGTTGTTGCAACTTTTTAACGTTTTTAACGGAACGATGAGCGTAGTTGGTCCCAGACCTCCAATACCGTCAGAGGTGGAAAAATACACGGAAGAACAAAAACACAGATTAGACGTAAAGGGTGGTCTTTTATGTCTATGGCAAATACAACATAACCGAAACGAAGTAAGCTTCGAAGATTGGGTAAAACTCGATTTAGAATATATAGCAAAGCAAAGTTTATGGCTTGATTTTAAAATTATTATCAAAGGGGCGTATATGGTTGTTTTCGACCGTACGGGAGAATAAATAGACAAAGAAGCAAAATAAGGAGAGAAAATGAAAGGCATAATTTTAGCGGGAGGATCAGGAACGAGATTATATCCTTTGACAAGAGTAACCAGCAAACAATTATTACCGGTTTACGACAAGCCGATGATTTATTATCCTTTATCCGTTTTAATGAACGCCGGAATAAAAGATATTTTGATAATTTCTACACCCCAAGATACCCCTCGTTTTAAAGAGCTTTTCGGAGACGGAAAAGCTATCGGAATAAGTTTAAGTTACTCCGTGCAAGAAGAGCCAAACGGCTTGGCGCAAGCCTTCGTCATAGGAAAAGATTTTATAGGGGACGATTGCGTCGCCATGGTTTTAGGCGATAATATTTTTGCCGGACACGGTCTTAAAAAACGTTTAAAAGCCGCCGTCGAAAGGGCAGAAAAAGAAAACAAAGCGACTATTTTCGGCTATTACGTAGACGATCCCGAAAGGTTTGGTATCGTCGAATTCGACGATCAAAAACGTGCCGTTGCAATAGAAGAAAAACCTAAAAAACCAAAGAGCAACTATTGCGTAACGGGGCTCTATTTTTATAACAACGACGTAGTAAAATACGCACAAAACTTAAAGCCTTCTTTAAGGGGAGAATACGAGATAACGGATATAAACAGAGAGTATTTAAACTGCGGAAATTTACACGTGGAGATTTTAGGACAAGGCTTTACCTGGCTTGATACAGGCACGCACGAGAGTTTGGTGGAAGCAACTAATTTTATTAAAGCAGTACAAACGCATCAAAGAAGAAAGGTTGCTTGTATAGAAGAAATAGCATATCTCAACGGATGGATAGACAAAGAACAGTTAAAAGTTTTGGCAAAGCCAATGGAACAAAACGAATACGGCGAGTATTTAAAAGCCGTTATCGAAGGCAAGTATCTCGACGGATTGTATTGATTTGTTTTTTTATCGTTTACAAAAAGGAGTTTGTATGAATATTTTAGTTACGGGCGGAGCGGGCTTTATAGGGGCTAACTTCGTGTATTTATTGTTAAAAAACCATCCGGAAGACAGGGTTGTTTGTATAGACAAACTTACTTATGCAGGCAATTTAAAAACCCTCGAAGACGCTTTTAAGTATCCTAATTTCAGATTCGAAAAAATCGACATTTGCGACAGAGAGGCAATTTTTAATATTTTTAAAGAAGAATCCCCCGATATCGTCGTAAACTTTGCCGCAGAAACCCACGTGGACAGAAGTATAGAAAATCCCGGGGTGTTTTTGCAGACCAACGTCATAGGAACGCAAGTTTTAATGGATGCAAGCTTAAAATTTGGAGTAAAGAGATATCACCAAGTTTCTACCGACGAGGTTTACGGAGATTTGCCGTTAGATAGGCCTGATTTGTTTTTTACCGAACAAACGCCCTTAAAAACCAGTTCTCCGTATAGTTCGAGTAAGGCGGGAGCAGATCTTTTAGTAAATGCGTATCACAGAACTTACGGGCTCAATACGACGATAAGCAGATGCAGTAACAATTACGGACCTTATCAATTTCCGGAAAAGTTAATCCCTCTTATGATATCCAACGCCCAAAAGGACAAGCCTTTGCCGGTGTACGGAGAGGGTATAAACGTTAGAGATTGGCTTTACGTAGAAGATCACTGCAAAGCTATAGATTTAATTATAAGAAACGGCAAAAACGGAGAAGTCTACAACGTCGGCGGTCATAACGAAATGAAGAACATCGACATAGTCAAGATTATCTGCGACGCATTGGGAAAGAGTTACGATTTAATAGTGCACGTCGAGGATAGAAAAGGTCACGACATGAGATATGCAATAGATCCCAAAAAGATTTCTACCGAACTCGGCTGGCTTCCGGAAACAAAGTTTAAAGACGGAATACAAAAGACTATAAAGTGGTACGTAGAAAACAACGCTTGGTTAGAAGACGTTGCTTCGGGAGAGTATCAAAATTATTTTATCAATGCCTATGCGGATAAAATAAAACAAGCTAAAACCACAAAGGAATAAAGCAATGCGAGTATTGGTAACGGGAGTTAAAGGTCAACTTGGCTACGACGTAGTACAAGAATTAAAAAGAAGAGGACACGAAGCAATTGGTGTGGACGTAGAAGAAATGGACGTCACCGACGAAAAAAGCGTCCAAACGGAAATGCAAAAGATACGTCCGGACGTTCTTGTTCATTGTGCGGCTTGGACTGCCGTGGACTTAGCCGAAGATATAGAAAACCAAGAAAAAGTTTACGACGTAAATTACAAGGGGACTTTATACTTGGCTAAAGAGTGCAAAAAACTCGATTGCAAAATGATATATATTTCTACCGATTACGTCTTTGACGGACAAGGAGAACAACCTTGGCATCCGGATTGTAAAGATTTTAGACCGTTAAACGTTTACGGAAAATCAAAACTTATGGGCGAGCAGGCGGTTTCGGAGAATTTAGAAAAATTTTACGTCGTGCGTATAGCGTGGGTTTTTGGACTTAATGGCAAAAATTTTATCAAAACAATGTTAAACGTTGGTAAAACAAGAGAAGAAGTAAGGGTTGTTTGCGATCAGATAGGAACTCCTACTTATACCGCCGATTTAGCAGTTCTATTATCAGATATGGCGGAGAAGGAAAAATACGGGTTTTACCACGCAACCAACGAAGGCGGTTATATAAGTTGGCATAGACTTACGGAAGAAATTTATAAACTTGCAGGGTTAAAGACAAAAGTAACCGCAGTTACGACCGAAGAATACGGTTTATCCAAAGCAAAAAGACCGTTTAACAGTAGGCTGGATAAAAGCAAACTTACAGAAAACGGTTTTAATAAATTGCCGACTTGGCAAGATGCTCTTGCAAGATATCTCAAGGAATTAGAAAATGGGAAAAATTAAGGTAGAAAAAGCGCCTATAGAAGGCTTATATATTATTGAACCGTCGGTATTTGGCGACGAAAGAGGATATTTTATAGAAACTTACAACCAAAGGGACATGCAAGAAGCAGGGCTCAATATGGTTTTCGTTCAAGACAATCAAAGCATGAGCGTAAAAGGGGTTTTGAGAGGATTGCATTTCCAAAAGGAGTTTCCTCAAGGTAAACTCGTAAGAGTTATAAAGGGCAGGGTTTTCGACGTTGCCGTAGATTTAAGAAGTGGAAGCAAAACTTACGGAAAGTGGTTTGGAGTGGAACTTTCGGCAGAAAACAAAAAGCAATTTTACATTTCAGAAGGCTTTGCCCACGGTTTTTTGGTTTTGTCAGAAACCGCTGAATTTTGCTATAAAGTAACGGATTTTTACCACCCCGGGGACGAAGGTGGTCTTGCGTGGAACGATCCAGAGATCGCTATAGATTGGCCGGAACTCAAAGGAGAGTACAAAGGAAGCGCTAGCAGTAAAGGTTATACTTTATCTGACGGCACACCGCTTGTTTTAAGCGAAAAGGATCAAAATTGGTCAGGATTAAAAGATACGTTTAAGTTTTAAGATTATGAAGGTAGACGTCGTTTGTTTATTATATCAAGCAACAGAATATATTGACGGCTTTTTGCAAAGGCTTAAAGGTCAAAAGGACGTAGAACTCGCAAACGTCGTTTTCCCTATAACCGAGGGGGATAACGATGACGTTATCATTAAAAAAATAGAAGAGTTTGGCGGTGTTTGGTTTAAGGTCAAAAAAGAGGAGTTTTCTCATAGTTTAGTAAGAGAAAACGCCATCTTTAACTATTGCAAAAGCGACGTCGTAATAATGATGTCACAAGACGTCGTTTTAGAGGACGAAAGGTCTATATTTAACCTTGCCAAAGAGATAAACGCAGAAACAGTCTTTGCGTACGGAAGACAAATTTGCAAAAAAAAGACCATAGAGTATTACGTTCGCAAAAAAAACTATCCGGATAAATCTCACGTTGCGACAAAAGACGATATAGAAAAGATGCAATTAAAGACGTTTTTCTCTTCCGACGCTTTTTCTGCTTATCACAGACCCACTTTTTTAAAGGTAAACGGTTACGACAACGTCCATATGATGATGAGCGAAGACATGTATTATGCAAAAAAAATAATAGATTTAGGGTATAAAAAAGCATACGTGGCGGAAGCCGTCGTAGAACACTCGCACAAGTTTACGCTTAAACAACTTTACGACAGATATTACGCAACCGGCGTGTGGTTTGCCGAGCATAAAGAGTTCGACGGATATAAGACGACGGACAGTGGACTTAAATTGGCAATAAACGTGTTCTTTAATGCTTTAAAGCATTTTAATATCCCGGTACTCGTAAGATTCGTGCCGGATATGACGGCTAGGTTTTTAGGAATGAAGAAAGGCAAAAAATCCTTAAAACAAAAATAAAAACGCTCTATAAAAGGGCTGTTTTTAATCAATAAATAAGTAGGTGTTTTATGTTAAAAAACGTAATCGTCTTGTGTGACTACGGATATATAGACGGCGGTGCCGCAAGAGTGGCGCAAGACACTGCGATATCTTTAAAAAAAGAAGGTCTTTCCGTCGTGTATTTTTGTGCGGTTGGGCCGACTTCTCAAGAGTTAATTAAAGAAGGCGTAGAAGTCGTTTGTCTTGGTCAAGACGATATACTGCACGCAAAAAGCAAAGTCAAAGGGGTTTTGCAAGGCATAAACAACAAGATGGCAAAAAAAGCCTTTGACGAACTTTTACAAAAGTTTAACCCGCAAGAAACCGTCATACACGCTCATACTTGGACTAAGGGTTTATCCAGTTCTGTATATGCGGTGGCAAAAAAAAGAGGGTTTAAGGTTTTAATAACGGTACACGATTATTTTCTCGTTTGTCCAAACGGTGGACTTTTTAATTATAAAACTAAAAAGATATGCGATATTAAGCCGATGTCTTTAAAGTGTTTGGCGTGCAATTGCGACGCCAGAAGTTATCCTCAAAAGGTATTTAGGGTTTTAAGACAGTTTAGGCAAAATAAGACTATAAGAAGGGCAAAAAATATTTCTTATGCGTTTATTTCGGAGTTTTCTAAGAGAGAGTTTTTAAAGCGTTACGACAAGATTGCACAAGATAAAATTTATTTTTTAAGCAACCCTGTAAATTTTTCTTTAGACAGATATAGAATAGAATGCGAAGAAAACCAAGAATATCTCTTTATCGGCAGTCTTACCGAAGTAAAGGGCATAAGACAGTTTTGCCAAGCGGTAACGCAGGCTAAAGTTAAAGCGACCGTTATCGGTAAAGGAAGCTTAGAAGAAGAATTAAAGGCAAAGTACACGGGTATAGACTTTGTCGGATGGAAGACTAAAGAAGAAATGCTTTCTTACTTAAATAAAGCAAGGGTATTGGTTTTTCCTTCCGTGTGGTACGAGGCTTCTCCTTTAACCCCGCTCGAAGTAATGGCGTACGGAGTGCCGGTTATATGTTCTTCTTTAAACGCCGCTTCCGACTACGTATTAAGCGAAAAAACAGGCTTACAATACGACGGAAGTTCTATGGAAGATTTAATTAGAGCAATAAATACGGCAAAGGATAACCAATTGATAGAGCGGTTATCAAAGCAAGTTTTCGACAGCTTTAACGCAGAAGATTATTCTTCTAAAAATTACGCAAAAAATTTAATTGACGTTTTAACAAAAGTTTTAGAAAAATGAAAGAAAAAAATAAAATCTTTTATTCTTTTTGACTAATAGTAGTAAATAGACGTAAAAATTCTTTATAAAAAAGTTTATATTTCTTATTTATATAATAGGAATATTAACTTATAAATTAAAACATTAACAGAAAATAAATTAGGGTGAACAAGTGGAAGCAGTACAAA
>JAZNFL010000126.1:0-2668 GCA_045589135.1 Christensenellaceae bacterium | reverse complement strand
CTTTGGCAGAAGCTGTTGCTAAGCACCTTAAGGTAAATCTCAGCGATATAGAAGTTGGACATTTTAGTGACGGAGAGTCTAGCGTTCATATCGGAGAAACGGTAAGAGGTAGAGACGTATTTATTATTCAATCGACTTCTTCTCCCGTAAACGAAAACCTTATGGAGCTTCTCGTAATGATCGATGCGGCAAGAAGAGCTTCTGCAGGAAGAATAACTGCAGTTATTCCTTACTTTGGCTACGCAAGACAAGACAGAAAGGCAAAGCCAAGAGATCCAATTTCGGCTAAGCTCGTTGCTGATATTATCACTACTGCAGGTGCAGACAGAATTTTAACGGTAGATTTACACGCTGCACAAATTCAAGGATTTTTCGATATCCCTGTAGATCATCTTATCGGTGGTCCTCTTCTTTATAAATATTTTGCTCCTATGGTACACGAAGACGATTTTGTTATCGTTTCTCCTGACGTAGGTTCTGTTGCAAGAGCAAGAAACGTAGCTTCTAAGCTCAATTGTCCTATGGCTATTATTGATAAGAGAAGACCTAAGGCAAACCAAGTAGAAGTTATGAACATCATCGGAGACGTAGCTGGCAAAAAGTGCCTTTTAGTTGACGATATGATAGATACCGCAGGTACGATTTGCCAAGGTGCAGAAGCTCTTGCTAAAAACGGCGCAGCAGAAATTTACGCTTGCTGTACGCACGCAGTTTTAAGCGGTCCTGCTATAGAGAGAATTCAAAATTCCGCAATAAAAGAACTCGTTGTTCTCGACACTATTCAACTTCCGGAAGAAAAGAAGATTTCTAAGATCAAAGTTCTTTCTATCGCTCCCGTTATCGCTCATGCAATCGAAAACGTATATTACGATAAAAAGATGTCAGAAATTTACAACGATTAATTTTTACGTAAAAGCTTTAAACCGCAGATTTTTTTCTGCGGTTTTTGTTTAATAATAACAGTTGAGTCTTATCGCAATGCTTACGTAAATTCGGTTTAATATCAATAAGGGTATATCGCTCGATTTATATAAAATTAATTTGATGTAAACAACCTATTGGGGTTACAAATCTTAAACAAATTACATTTTTTAAGCGTCGATAAAAACGTTTAAGTTATAATCAAAAAAGGGGTAAATATGTTTAAAAGGGATTATAAAAACAGAACGGTTATATTTCAAGATTTAGACGTCAAAAATCCTTCTAATGCGAACGATTTTGTTAAATGGATGAATAGAGTTAGCTATTTGGTCGACGAAGATTACGAAGGCCCTGCAAACGCTTATGCAAACGCTCTCGTTGACGACTCTAAAAGATATAACGAATATAACGCTATCGTTAAAGATATGTTGGAGCAATTTACGTATTTGTGCGGAACGTTAAAGCAAAGGTGTTTGCCCGTAGTAATGCCGGATTATCAAAGTTTTTTAGTCAGTTACAACAAAATCAAAACTTACGACAAAAACCTTTATGCAAAGGCAATAAAAGAAGAGGTTAAAAAAATAGAAGAAAGTTTTGTCTATTCTATACGCAGTAATATAAACACGGCGTATTTACACGGCATTCCTTTAAAAAGACCGCAAAAGGATAATTAAATTTAAGTAAATATATAAGAGTATAACGACGTTTATTTGGTTGCAAAAAACGGTTAAAATATAGTATAATTTTATGCGGAGGGACGACATGCGTATTATTGTGGGACTTGGCAATCCTGATTTAAAGTATTTAAATACTTTTCACAACATGGGATTTATGGCGATAGACACGTTTTCTGAACGTTATAACGCAAAATTTTCTTTTAATAAAAAATTTAATGCGGATTGTGCCGAGATAAACGTAAGAGGTCAAAAGGTTCTATTGGTCAAACCCCGCACTTACATGAATCTTTCCGGGCAAGCCGTTTTAAGCGTTACGGATTATTACAAGGTGGATTTAAAAGATTTGCTCGTCGTTTACGACGATTTGGATTTGGACGTCGGAAGTATAAGAATACGTTCTAACGGTTCTGCCGGCACGCATAACGGAATGCGCAATATAGTATCTTTGCTTTCTTCTACGGATTTTCCTCGTGTACGCATAGGAATAAAGCCACCGGAAGAATTAAAAGCCGTCGCTATAATAGATTACGTTTTAATGAGCGTTCCTAAGTTTTTACACCCCGTTTACAAAGACGTTTTTAAATCCGTTGCGGATGCGTTAGAACTTTTTGCAAACGGTGGTTCTGTTGACGAAATGATGCGTCTTTACAACGGTAAACTCGTCAAATAAACTATTTTTATACGCAAAGATTGGTGTTGAATTGCGAGTTTTAATGGTGATAAATTTAAAGTTGTAAAGAATATTTTTAAGGCAAATTTCGTTTTAATTTAGTTTATGATTACCGATTATATAAAACTTAACGAGCTTGGAGAAAAATACTCCGAGGTTTACGATAGCACCCGCAGTGGATTACCAACTGCGGTTTTTGGCGTTACGCAAGGCGAAAAATATTTAATTGCGTCAAAGCTCGACGCTCCCATTTTGTATATAGCTAAAGATTCCGTTTACGCAAATAAAGCTTGTATGGAAATAGAAGTTTTAAGCGGTAAAAAAACGGTGTATTTACCGGCAAAAGACGACGTACTGCTATATAGAAAGGCATATAATAAGGATAGTCTTTACAAAAGAA
>JAZNFL010000125.1:0-2231 GCA_045589135.1 Christensenellaceae bacterium | reverse complement strand
AATATAGAAATAAAAGGAAAAGGAGAAATCGCCTGATTTCTTTTTTCGACAATTATGGAAAATCAGATTATTGTCGGAGTAATCTTAAAACCACATGGGATACGTGGAGAACTCAAAGTTAAAAATTTGACGGACGGGTTTTCGGTTGTTTCTGGGTTAAAGAGCGTTACTATCGACGGAACGGTTTACAAAGTTTTAAAAATAAGAGAAGCACAGGGCGATTTGTATTTCGCCCTGAGTGGTCTTTTAGATAGAAATTCTGCAGAACTAATGCGCAATAAAGAAGTTTACGCTTTAAGAAGCGACGTAAGGCTTCCGGAAGGGAGATATTTTATATCGGACGTATTAGGGAGCAAAGTCGTACTTTCTGACGGCACGGTTATCGGAAACGTCAAAGATATAACCAGTGCTCGTACGGATATATATTACGTGGATTGCGTTGACGGAAGAAAATGTTGTTTTCCGTTATTGCCGGATTTATTGGTGTCTATAGACGTCGAGGCTAAAACGGTAACGTTAAACTCTAAAAGATTTTCAGAGGTAACTATGTATGAAGATTGATATTCTTACGTTGTTTCCGGAAATGTTTTCCGCTCTTGACGAAAGTATTATCGGTCGAGCTAAAAAGGCAGGAAAGATCGAAATAAACGTCACGGATATTAGGGAATTTTCGAGCAATAAGCATAAGCGTTGCGACGATTATCCTTTTGGTGGTGGCGCAGGTATGGTCCTTATGGCGCAACCGGTTGCTTCTGCAATAGAGGCAGTGGATAAAGATCATAAGGCAAGAAGAATTTATATGTCGCCCAAAGGTAGAACTTTTTGTCAATCGATGGTAAAAGAACTTTTAAGTTACGATCATATTCTTTTACTTTGCGGTCATTACGAAGGTATAGACCAAAGAATTTTAGATCTTTACATCGACGAAGAAATTTCTATTGGAGATTACGTTTTAACCGGAGGAGAACTCCCTGCAATGGTCGTTACGGACGCAATATCAAGATACGTTGACGGAGTAATAACTTGCGATTCTTTATCACAAGAGAGTTTTACGGATAATCTTTTAGAATATCCACAATACACCAGACCTCAAGAGTTCGGAGGTATAAAAGTTCCGGACGTGCTTGTTTCGGGCAATCATGCAGAGGTAGAAAAGTGGAGAAGAGAACAGTCTTTAGAGATAACTAAAAAGTTCCGCCCGGATTTATTAGAAAAATCCACTAACACTAAATAAGAAAAAGCAAACCGACTGATAAATATTTTAGTCGGTTTTTTATATAACGGAGTAAATTATGCAAACTATACAGTGGTTTCCAGGTCATATGACAAAAGCAATAAGAATGATGGAAGACGAGGTTAAACTCGTCGACGGAGTAATATGCGTCCTTGATGCAAGGGCGTCTTTTGCTTGTATAAACCGCAAACTTATAAAGCTTTTCGGCAGTAAACCGGTTGTTTTCGTTTTAAATAAAAGCGACACTATTACAAAAGAAGATAAAAACCGCTTAATTAAAGCGTTTTCTTCTAAAGGATATAAAGTCGTAGCAACCAACGGCACGGACAAAAAGGACTGCAATCTTATTGTAGAAAGCGTTTTAGACAGCCTTAAAGAAAAGATAGCACGCAATAAAGAAAAGGGAGTATCGAAAACCGTTCGTGTAATGGTTTCCGGAATACCAAATACGGGCAAGTCAACCATTATCAATACGATCAGTGGCGGAAAGCGTGCTATGACGGGAAATAAAGCCGGGGTAACAAGATCTAAACAATGGATAAGATTAAGCGGGTTCGAGATGCTTGACACCCCCGGAACTATGCCACCGAGTTTTGATAACCAAACGTATGCAAAACACCTTGCGTACATTGGTAGTATCAACGACGATATACTCGATTTTGAAGAATTATGTATAGAACTTTTACAAGATTTAAAGGTTTTATCTCCACAAAAATTAATAGAAGTATACAAAATTAAAGATCTCGACGTAAGTGGAATAGAATTATTTACGCAAATATGCAAAAACAGAGGGTATATAATCCGTGGTGGAGAATACGATTACGAAAGAGGATCTAAGGCTATAATAGATGATTTTAGAAAAGGCAAATTAGGAAAGATTTGTTTAGAAACGGAAGAGATTAAGGAAGAAGAAGTAAATGGATAAACTTTCGTACGAAAAAAAGTATTTAGAGCAAGGATATAAATATATTGCCGGCGTTGACGAAGTAGGCAGAGG
>JAZNFL010000124.1:0-2538 GCA_045589135.1 Christensenellaceae bacterium | reverse complement strand
ATATGCTTTTTAAAGCAGGAGGCAACAATGAGCAAGAAAAAATCAATAATAGTTACAGCTATTATGACGTTACTCATGGCGATTATCGCTATCGGTTGTTTTGCATCTTTCGAGATCCCGGGAACCGTTAAGAAGTATAATTCCGTTATGAGTCTCATAGGAAAGGGTATCGATCTAGAAGGTGGTTATTACGCCGTTTTAAATCCTTCCACTACCGATGGTACGGACGTGGATTTAGAAGGTGCTATAGAAGTTCTTCGTGCAAGACTTGACGACAACGGCTATGGAGAAGCAACTCTTTCTATTCAAGATTTAACTAAAATAAGAGTAGAAATTCCAGAAATCGACAACGTAGACGACATTTTAGGAATTTTGACCAACACTGGCGAACTTCAATTTAGAGACGCTACGGGTAAGGTTTGGCTTACAGGGGACGACGTAGAAAGTTCTTATCCCGGTTACGACAATACTAAAGGTTCTTACGTAGTTGTATTGAACTTTAAAAAGTCGGGTATAACCAAATTCTACAATGCAACCAACGCTGCATTTGGCAACTCTTCCGATAAGTCTATATCCATTTATCTTGGAGATACTCTCGTTTCTCAAGCTAACGTAAACGAGCCTATCAACAGCAAGACTGCTCAAATCGAAGGCGACTTTACTTACGAAGAAGCTAATTCTATGGCTGTAGTAATCAATAATGGTAAGTCTAATTACCAATTCGAAATAGAAGAGACTCGTCTTATAAGTTCTCGTCTTGGCGAAAACGCTTTAGAAAAGTCTTTACTTGCTGCAGGTATTGGTTTACTTATTATTTTCGTGTTTATGGCTATAGTATACGGTGGATTAGGAATTGCTGCAAACCTTGCACTTGTTATCTATACTCTTTTATACGTAATTCTTCTTGCAATTATTCCTAACGTACAACTTACGCTTCCAGGTATTGCAGGTATAATTCTTTCTCTCGGTATGGCAGTTGACGCTAACATAATCATCTTCGAAAGAATTAAAGACGAATACGCTACTGGCAAGACTATAAATGCAGCTATCAAATCCGGTTTTAAGAGAGCGGTTATTACCGTTTTAGACTCTAACGTAACTACTATTATTGCTGCTATAGTTCTTTACTTCTTAAGTAACGGTTCTATAAAGAGTTTTGCAATAACGCTTCTTCTCGGTACCGTTGTTTCGATGTTTACCGCAGTTTTAATTACGAGATGGATTATCAAATTATTGCAAGGTTTATCTTCTACTCCTGCAAAGTTGTTTAAACTCGTAAGAGAGGAGGGTTCAGAAAATGCGTAATTTATCTAAAGCTAATTTAAAAATCGTAGAAAAATTTAAGATTTTTGCATTAATATCTTTAGTAATTATAATCGTTGGTGTGGTATTTTTTGCAATCAACGGATTAAACCTCGGTCTTGACTTTACCGGTGGTGCAGAAATCGAAGTAGAACTTGACGAATCCGTAAATAAGGCTACCGCAGAAGCAGAAATTACTGATATTTTGGAAGGTTATGGACTTGAACTTGGTGGAGAACCAAGAAATTCTACCGATAACGGTATGATTATTTTAACCTTTAGACTTTCTTATACCCTCAATGGTAAAGAAGTTACCAACCAAGACGAATTCCTTGAACTTATCAGAACCGAAGTAAAAGAAGACTTAATAGAGTACGCAAACTCCGTCGATGCTAATTTCGACGAAGAAGAAGGTATCCGTGTACACGATGCCGGCGCTACTACTGCTAAAACTGCTATCGTTTATGCAACGCTTGCAATTATAGCTGCAGTTATTGCAATGCTTATCTACATTGCAATCAGATTTAAGCCTGTTGCCGGTCTTGCTGCGGTTATCGCACTTATTCACGACGTTCTTATAATGTTTGCTCTTATGGCTGTTTTCCAAATCGAAATAAACTCTACGTTTATTGCGGCTATAATAACCATAGTAGGTTATTCTATCAACGCAACCATCGTATTATTCGATAGAATTAGAGAAAACCAAAAATCTCCTGCATGTGCAGGTCTTAACAATGCAGAGCTTGCAAACAAATCTATTGCAGAAACTTTAACGAGATCTATTTATACGACCTTTACGACTCTCGTAACTATCGTATTAATCGCAATCTTCGGCGTTGCTTCTATAAGAGAGTTTGCTTTACCAATCATCTTCGGTTTAATTGCGGGTGCTTATTCTTCCGTTCTTCTTTCCGGACCTATTTGGGTTATGCTCAGCAAAGTTATCAAGGGCAAAAAGTCTAACAAAAAAACTTATGCTAAACTCGCTAAATAATCAGCAGAGTAAAATTTAATAATACCGTGCATTTGCTAATAATTTTTGCGCGGTCGCAAAGAAATTTAAGCGAGCGTGATTTTTCATGCTCGCTTTAAGTTTTTTCTTTTGTTAATAATATATATAATGATATTGTAAGTTTTAAATTTATAAATTAAAAAATAATTTTAATTGCGCATAAAATAAACGTATATTACTAATTTAAATTAATATTTTAAATTCTAATTTGGTAGTATTTAAGG
>JAZNFL010000123.1:0-3898 GCA_045589135.1 Christensenellaceae bacterium | reverse complement strand
TAACAACAAAAATGATAAACCCAACGCCAATTTATAAACCAATCAATTAGCGTTGGGCTTTTAAATTATTTAAGTTTTAGCGTTATATTTATAATTTTAAATACCTAAAGAATTTCTCAACTCTTGTGCAAAAATATCGTAACCGGCTTGACTTAAATGTCCGTTATCCGTCCAAAGACCTTGTTTTGGTGCGCCGTTTTCGCTAAGCTGGTCGTAAAGATCTATAGTGTAGAAATTATCGTTATTGCTTGCGTACTCGTTTATGAGAGCTTTAAGAGCTGTTACTCTTTCCCAAACGGCAGATTGCGACGTCATGTTATAAGACGGCATAATATGAATGTAATGAACTTTTATCGTAGGATAAGATTTTCTTACGAGTTGCATAAACGTCAAGAAATCCCCATACGTCTCTTGTGCAGATCTTCCGTTATAAACGTCGTTTGCTCCGCAATAAATTACAATTTCGCCGGGAGCGTACGCCGTAACTATACGATCGAAATATCCAAGTTGATGAGTCCACGTAGAACCACCGAAGCCAAAGTTTAACACGTCGGGTTTTTGATCTCCGTCGCTATCTCTATAGCCTTTTAATTCTTCTAAGTATCCTTTAATCTTTACACCGAACTTGTCCGTATAAGTATCCTTCCAACGGGTAAAGGTAGAGCTTCCGATTAAAAGCATTTGACCTTTTTCTTCGTTTGCATATGCGGTTTCTAAACTGCTTACGTCAGCATCGAAGGAAGAAGAATATACGTATTCGGTAAGACCGTTTACGTAAGTTGCAACTTTTTGTTCGTCGGTTTCTGCACTAAAATCTTTAACTCTTACTATGCAGCCTTTTCCGCCCAAGTATAAACTTACCGGTTCTGTAAAAGCGTATTCGAATCGAACCGCATTACCAAACGTCAACATTATTTTACCTCCGTAAACGGCAACGCCTAAGTCGATTTCTCTGTTTGCACCACCGGCAATCTTCGTCCATCCGCTATAATTTCCGTTATATAATCTCTCCGTTACCGTTTGATATTCTCCATTAGCAAGATATTCTATAAAGAATCTAACCCCGTTACCCGATTTAGTCTTTAACAATATCTCTCCTTGTCCCCAAGTGTCAGGCTCTAAAATACCAAATCTTGCGTTAAAGTAGAACGCTGACTTTTCTTCCGTGCTTCCTTGCAACTTAACTAAAGTGTTTGCGTATTCTTTGGTTTCTTTTACGTAAGAAAGACCTTTTTGCGTAAATACTTGGTCGTTTGCAAATACGTTTTCTACGGTAGGATTTTCTAATTCTTTAACTAAATTTTCTACTTCGAAAGGATCGTTAGTAGTTTTTATATCAGAAAAAGTTGCTTTTACGTATTGCCACGGCTCTATGATAGCGTTTGTTTTACGGTAGTTTGTTTTGTAAGAATACATAAGTTTACCACCGATATATATTTTACAAATTCCCGCATCGTATACCAAAGCAAAAGTAGTAGTCCAATTAGCGCCTTTTTCGAAAGCTCTATTAGAAGTTACGAGCCCTGCATTTACTTCTTTGGACGAGTTGTTTTTATATCTTAAATAAACCCCGTCTATACCGTTACTGCCCGCATTACGGTTAATAATATAGCGAAGCAAATTATTGTTGTCTTGATAATAAGTTAAAGTCAAATGAGTAGACTTGCCGGATGGCGTTACGGTGTTTAAAGTACCCGTTACAGCCCAAGAATACCCGTATAAAGTATTTCCGTTATGATAGAACGCAACGGCTGGATCGGTGCCGTTTATAGACGTATAGTTGAGATAATCGATGGTTGCACTTCCTTCTTCGTGGTTTTGAACGAAACGGTCTAAGTGTCTTGTAGAACCGGTATCATAACCTACGATAGGATCGTTATATCCGTCCATTGCTTGTTGATATAATTCTTTGACGGCTAAAGTATCGTTTTCTGTAACTATATTTCTTAATTCACTCGTCATTTTGTTTGCGCCGTTTAAAACCAACGACGATTTATCTATGCCGTCTAAAGCACGGTGATAAACGACTTCTCCGTTCCACGTCATCGCTACGTCGTTACCGTAAACGATTACGCCCATAGTAACAGGCTCGGTATATAAAGTTTGTGGCACTACTTCTAAATAGTTTACAAAGCCGGAATCCTCTCTAAAATCGGTAAACACTAAAATGTTTTCTGTGTCGACCGCTCTTACGACGAATCTTATACACTTGTTGTTTCTTACAAACGCAGACATTACTATTTCTCCTTCGGCAACAAGTTGTGGGAAGGATATATCCGCAGTAAAAGAATAATCGCTGGCGAGAAGTTCGGTTTCGTTTACGTAATAAGCACTATATCCGTTTGTGTTTGCTTTAGTGACGTACGCACCGGCAACGTTATCCCAGACGTATCCGTCTTCTTCTCCAAGTTCTCCGTCGTTATATTTGCCAAAAACGTCTTGCGCTTCGACCGTAAAATACTTGACGTCTTGCGTTCCGTCTTCTGCCGTTATTTGGAATTCCAATTTGCCTTCTGCTCTTATAAACTCTACCGTATACTCTGCTCCGTCCGCAACCACTGCGTCTACTAAAGCCGATACGTCTTGTGCTTCTGCTAAATTAAGCCATTTTTCTGCAGACAACACTACTGAATTTTCTCCTGCCTCTACTCCGTTTACGGAGTTTACTTCTAAAGAAGTATCGTCAGAAAGAACGTCGATATGTATTTGATAGACGTTTTCCGTTCCGTCTTCTGCCGTAACGTTAAAAATAACGACTTCATCTTGCACGACTACCTCTACCGTAGCACCTGCGGACAATTGGTATTCGCACTGCTCTTTAACGTCTTGACAACCTAAAAGTTGAATATATTCTGCAGTGGTAAGCGTAATGCCGTCCGACACTACTTCTTTACCGAAAACCTTAGTTACGGTTATTTCTACATCGGAAGAAAGTACCACTACCGTAATGTCGTATTCTGCTTGAGTTTTATCTTCTGCTGTAACTAAAAAAGAAAGAACTATAATTCCGTTTTCTTCTTCTAAAGTAACTTCTACGCTTGCTTTTTTAGGTAAGACGTACTCGCAATGCTGACTTTTGTCCTCCTCCAAACTGAGTTCTTGATACTGTGCCGTTGACAACGTTACGACGTCTTCTGCAACTTGTTCTCCGCAAACCGAATTGACCGTTATAGACGCATCGGAACTTGGTATGACAACCGCACAACCACCGGCGATTAAACATACGGAAATTAAAAACGTCAATAACAAACTTTTTAAAACCTTCATACATTTACTCCTTATAAAAACTTGACAATTAGTCATAGCTATATTATGATATATTTAAGAAGTAAAATCAATGCAATAATTTGACCAAAAATCATAAAAACCAAACCAAGGACACGTTTATGAAGGAAGATGTTAAAAACATAAAGTTAAAACCTCAATCTAAATCTTTTTGGTTTTTACCAAAATCACCGTACGGCGACGTACTATACAATTTAACCAGTACGGGGTTAGAATATACCGAACCGTCTTACTATATGGAAAGACACCACACAGACACGTATATGATTAACTTAACCATACAAGGAAAAGGCGAATTTATATACGAAGAAAAACGTTACGTCTTACAACCCGGAAGTCTTATCGTGGCTTATCTCGGAAACCACAACGTACTCCGTCCTTTAAGCGACGATTTTGCCTATTGCTTTTTTCATTTGCGAGGCGGACAAATATCTGATTTTTACAGAGAGATAACACGTGTAGAAAACAACGTTTTTAACGTTATAGACGTCGACAGGTTTTTATCTTACTTTGACGAAATTTCTCCTTTGGTAAGCCAAAAGCAACCGGATTTTTTTAAAATTTCTATATTGATGAACAATCTTTTGACAGAAATTTTACAACGAACGGTAGA
>JAZNFL010000122.1:0-1721 GCA_045589135.1 Christensenellaceae bacterium | reverse complement strand
GAAGAAACTTTGAATATTTTTCAGAAGATCCGTTTTTAGCTGGAGAAATTGCTTCAGCTTACGTTGACGGATTACAAGAAAACGGAATAGGTACGTCTTTAAAGCATTTTTGCGTAAATAATAGAGAATACGATAGATTTTTCCAAAGCAACTGTTTGGATTTAAGAACTTTACACGAAATCTACATGAAGCCTTTCGAAATTTGCATTAAAAAATCTCAACCTTGGACAGTGATGTGCAGTTACAATCCTGTAAACGGAATTTACGCATCGGAGAATAAAAAACTTCTTAAAACGTATTTAAGAGACGAATTTGGTTTTAAAGGTATGGTAGTTTCTGATTGGTGTGCCGTACATAACCCCTATAAGGCACATAGAGCCTGTTTAGACTTAGAAATGCCATACAATAAAGACGCCTTCGAAAACGTCAAAAACGCTTATTTAAACGGCTATATAACTCAAGAAGAAATAGATTTTTGTGCTGACAACGTATTAAATCTTATATATAAGGTAGACGAGGCAAGAAAAACCCGCACAGTTAAAACAACTAAAGAAGAAAGACATCAAATTGCAATTTCTATCGCAGAAGAAGCACTGGTTTTACTTAAAAACACGGATGAAATTTTACCTTTGACAAACTCCGTTAAAAACGTTTTAGTTACGGGAGATTTGGCTTGTTATCCTTCCATGGTCGGAGGAGGTTCGGGTTGGGTACAAACCGATTATAAAGTTAAACCTTTCCATGATTTAATTAAAGAACTTTTACCTAATGCAAACGTAGAATATAGCAAATGCATTTACGGCAGTGGAGATACATCTGGTACGGATGCAGCTAAAAAAGGTCTTATTTCTGCATACGGAAAAGACGTAGTTTTCGTTTTTGTCGGCAATAATGCAACCGTAGAATGCGAAGGAAGAGATCGTTATGATATAAGTTTACCTGATAACCAAGTAAACTTTATAAAAGAAATGGCTAAAGTAAATCCTAACGTAGTAGTTATATTAGAAGCAGGTAGCGCAATAGACGTTTCTCCTTGGATTGACGACGTAAAAGGCCTTATTTATACGGGTTTTTGCGGAGAAGGCATGAACGAAGCATTAGCAAACGTAGTTTGCGGAAAGGTTAGTCCAAGCGGTAAGCTTTCTGAAACCTTCCCTATGTCTTTAGAAGATACCTATACGGAGTCCGACACAGGAGAACTTTTAAACACATTCTATAACGACGGCATATACGTTGGATACAGATATTATCAAACTGCTCATATTGAACCGCAATTTGCCTTTGGATACGGTTTAAGTTATGCTGATTTTGAATATTCTAATATTGCAGTAGAAAAGATTGACGAAACGACCTATAACGTAACCTTCGACGTTACTAACGTAAGTGCAGTTGACGCTAAAGAAGTTTCTCAAGTTTACGTAAGAGACGTATTCTCTATGGTAAATAGACCGGAATTAGAATTAAAAGGTTTCGAAAAAACTTTAATTAAAGCAGGAGAAACCAAAAAAATATCGATAAAACTCGACTACGATTCTTTTGCTTACTACAACGAAATGTTAGAAAAATACCACGTAGAAAACGGTATTTTCGAAATATACGTTGGTTCGGCTTCCGATGATTTAAGATTAATGACAAAAATCGAAATCAATCTTCCGGACGATACACAACAATCTAAAATGTAAATATTAATATAACTAAAAGAACGCAAACGATAAACGTTT
>JAZNFL010000121.1:0-4073 GCA_045589135.1 Christensenellaceae bacterium | reverse complement strand
AACCGATTTGTTATCTCTTTCTGCTTGTAATATGGGTTTGGGCTTAGCCCATAATGCGTTGACTAGTCAAATGCGATGCTTGCACTTTATTTGAAGTGGAATTTCTCCGTTAATGACATCGACCATTGGCGTGGGGATTTCTTATCAACAAAATATTAAACGAATATAGTGTAGCCATACGAAAGCAAACGCCAACTGCGTAAATAGACACATTGCCGTTAGACAAATATAATTGTGGCGTAGCGATATATTCTATCGCTACGCCACTAAAAAGTTCTTTTATTTTTATAATTAATTATACTTCGAAATCAAAAGCGCTAGCCCAAATTGTAATGGAAGGCGTAAGTCCTGTAACGTTTGCTTTTACGAGTTTTTCGCAATTAAGGAAAGCGTTAGTTTGAATTTCTACAATAGCAGTACCAAGCTTAACGAATTCTAATGCGGTACATCCGTAGAAAGTGTTTTGATAAATCTTTTCGCTGTTGATTTCTACAGAACGAAGAGAAGTACATCCGCTAAACGCACCTTCGTAAACTTGGCTTGCGGTAAGCTTAATTACTTGAGGAGCAATTCTTCCGTATCCTAAAGAAGTACAACCTTTAAATGCGTTTTGATATATAGCGTCTAAAGATTCTGGCATTGCTACCGTTAAAAGAGAAGTACAAGCTTCGAAAGCACTTTCGCCAAGTTCGGTAACTCCGGTAGGAATCTCGAACTGAGTCATTGCAGAACATCCGTAGAAAGCAAACTTGCTAATCTTTTCTGCTCCAACAAGTGTAAACTTTTCTACTCCGGCTACGTTATAGAAAGCATAAGCAGGAATAACTTTTTGTCCGTCGATAGTTACTTCTTTTAAAGTGGTAGGAATATAGAAAGATGCAGAATCTCCGGCTTCGTTATAAGTTTGTGCAACTGCAGTTGCTCCGGTTGCTTCCATTTCTCCAAAGATATATCCGAAAAGACGTTTAGAATTAACGGCATCTTTATTCATTCCTACGAAAGGAAGAACCATAGAAGTTACGTTTGTACATCCGGTAAATGCTGCAGAGTTGATAGTTTCGAGATTGTATTCTCCGTCGGCGTTCTTTTCTACCGTTACGGACTTAATTAAAAGTTGTCCGGTAAAAGCACCGTCTGCAATGGATTTAACAGGATATTCTTCTTCGCCTTCGCCTAAAGTTGCAGGGATTTTAAGGTCGATCATTATGTCTTCGTAATCTCCGTTTGCCACCTTAGTTGCATCTTCGTCAGAAACGTTAAGACCGGTTATTTCGTAATAGTTTTCTTCTTCTCCGGAATCGTTTTCTACAGTGACTAATTCGTATTCGAAGGTTCCGGTCGTTACGTCAGTGTTGCTTCCGCCGGTTTCTCCGCACGCAGAAAAACTTAATACCGCAAAAACGGATAATAATAAGCATATGAATTTTTTCATTACAATTACTCCTCAAACCAAGCGGAAAATCCGTCAGTTTATCGTATAATTATTTTAAAGTCTTTTAATATTTTAACATTTAACACGATTTTTGTCAATACATTTCTTTAATAAACTCAACTTAATCGAGAAGAATTTTTAAAAAACTTTAATTTTAACCGCACCCGCTACAATTTTTACAATTGCCAGAGCATTTTTTTGTTTGCTTTCCGGTAGCGGTATACATAGTTCCGCTATAATTGCGAACGACCTCTGCTCCACAACTTGGACAATAAACTTTTTCGTCAAAAGTTTTTACGAGCTCGTCGAAAATCTTACCGCAAATTTTACATTTGTACTCTAATAAAGGCATAGTGCCCTCCTTTAACACGACGGTTATTCGCCCGTCTATTTAAGTATAACTTATTTTTTGAAAAAAAACAATAATTTTAAACGTCTTTGGCGTTCTCTTTGGCTTTATATACTATTGTTCTGTCTAAAATTCACTTCAAACAAAACTTAAACGACGACTTTGCCCGTAACGTAAGATTGATACACACTCTTCGCCCTTATAGACGCTTTTTCTACTGCTTTTTTTAAATCGTTTGGCGTAGCTATTTTAAAACGATTTTTTAAATAATAGTCTTTTAAAACTTTTAAAACTTTTTCTTTAGAAGAACACTCTTCTATAGAAGTCCATAGCAATAGCCCCTTACCGTAGGCACACGCAACGTATTCGTACAATCCTTTATACTCGTTTAAAGGCTTTATCATTTTACCGTCAAAATCTTTATACGCAAGACTTAAAGCTTCGTAAGTTCCTCTTACCGACTCAGCGATATAGAGAATTTTTTTCTTTGCGTAATTTTCTTTAGGAGATAATTGGTCAAAGTAAATTAAGGTGTAATACTCCGCCAATCCTTCATCCATAAACGAACAATTAATTTGATCGCTTCCGACAACCCCATACCACCATTGATGAGCAGTTTCGTGCACGACGGATTGTGTAAAGTCGTCATAATTTTCTGAAAAAGCCACCATCGAAAGACAAGAATACTCCATTCCGCCACTCGTAAGAAAAGTCTCCGCCACAGCATAAGTATTATACGGATATTCGCCTATTTTGTCGTTAAAATAATTAAAGCAATCTATTATTAAATTAAAAGTTTCTAAAAACTTTTGGTCTAAAACGTAGTAATAAGAAATTTCTACCCCTTTTATAACAGTCTTTTTTACGTTGTAATCCGCACTTAAACAAAGAGCAAAATCTCTCGCTTTTTTTACGGCGTATCTATAAACGTTTACCCCCTCTTCTTCTTTGATATTTAACACTTTGCCAGAAGACGCCACGACGAACTTAGAAGGAGCTGTAAAAGTTACGTTATAATCGGAAGCCCTTATATAAAAAGGATCTCCAAAACTTGCTAAATCTTCTGCAAAAAAACCATCGTCGTACCTGCAAAGAGTAGGTATAAAGTTGCCTAAATTTACTGCGCGTTTTGACACCCCAAACCTACAATTAGCATAAGGAAGGACGATTTTAAACGAAACGTATACGCTAATTTTGGCATATAACGGCACTTTTTTGTTGAGATTTACTTCTAAGCTATTACCACTTTGGTCGTAATTTAAAAAACCGGAACTATCCCACACCTTAATTATAGTAATGCCACCGTAACTTACTCCGCCGTAATAAGCTTTTTCTAATTCCGTTTTAAATACAGGCGTAACGGAAGAAGTTTCTTGATAAACGTTACAATATAGGTTAAAACGTATTTTATCAATTCCATCAGCGTAATCGTTTGTAAACTCGCACGACATACTGCCGTCTAAAGACCTTTCTCCGTCATAATTAAGCACGACGTCGTAAATGGGATAATATTCTGCTTTTGTTTTTGTACAACCACCAACGACTGTCGTACAAGAAACAACTAACAACGCAACTAAAAAAAGTGCTAAATTCTTCAAAATAAAAAACCTTTCCGTAAATAAGTTATTACAGAAAAGGCTTTTATATTCTTAGTCTTACTTATCTTGAGAAGGCAAATATTTTTCCGGATCGATTCTAATGCCGTTTTCGTACACCTCGAAGTGTAAATGAGCTCCGGATTTATATTCTTGTTTATTGTTGTCCGATACAACCCCCAAAACGTCTCCTTCCGAAACGCTCTGTCCCAGCTTTAAATTTTCGTCGACTTCTATAGAATTGTATACTGTCTTTAAACCAAAGTCGTGTACGACAGTTACAGTACTACCAGTCAAATAAGTCGTCTCTATGCTTTCGATTTTTCCGTCTAAAACACATACAACCTCTGCCCCGTCTTTACCAAAGACGTCCACGCCCATATGTCCGGTATAAGCGTTTAACGTTTCGTTAAATACAACCGTGTCTTGCGTAAATCCAACACCTAGAGTTCCACCGACTATCGGCATAATAAATACCGTTGGTTTACTTGGCAACACGGGGGTTTGAGATTGGCTTTCTGACTCCGTTTGAGATTCCGACTCCGTTTGAGATTCCGAATCTATCTTACCCACGTATACGCCTTCGTTATTGCTTGTTATAATAAGAGCAATTCCTACACCCGTAACCACAAACATAACCAAAGCGAGAATTAAATAAAATAAATTCTTTTTAAAAAACATTTTTAATCCATTTTTT
>JAZNFL010000120.1:0-6839 GCA_045589135.1 Christensenellaceae bacterium | reverse complement strand
TGTAAGAACTGCCCAAGAATTAGGAGTATATGCGCTTTCTTCTTTAGCTTGTGCTTGCGCTACTGCTTGTTTTAATTCTGCAAGGCTAACGAGCGCATTTTTAGCGACGTTTAATTTTTCTACTTCTGCATCTATTTGTTCTTGAGTTGTTGCGGAAGTAGCGTTATTTATAAATTCTTGAGCTGCTTTTACAGCTTCGGTATAAGCATTATAACTGTTTACCGTGTAATCGCTTGCTTCTACTACTTCTTCTACGGCAGTTTTAAGGTTTGGCATCTTTGCAATGACGTTTAAGTTTTTAACGCTCATTTCTACGTCTCTCGTTTGGAAAGCCAAGTTAGAAACAGTCGTAAACATAAGACCGGTACAAGTCATAACTTTTACGTTGTTTACGTAAACGACTACGACGTTTCCTTCGTCAAAAGCCAATCTTAAAGTGTTGTAAGTATTTAAAGGCATGTTTTCTCTTGGAATACGATTATTCATTATATGCCAACTTGGATTTGCTGCTCCCGGCATATAAACTGCCATATAAGGAAGTGCCGTTGCATGGGAAGCGTTAAGGAACATTTGGAAGGTAAATCCGTCAATATTAAATCCTAACCAATGGTCGCCTGCTATCGTGTTGTTGGTATACATAAATTCTGCGCTTACAGAACCTACGTTAGAAAGATTTCCGCTAAACGTCATTCTGGAAGCAGAAGAAGAAGCTATCGTTTGATATTCTCCTTTAGTTGCAGTCTTAGTAAAGTTTCCGCCTTCCATCCATCCGGAAGTATACTTTTCTTCTACGGTTAAGTTTTTAACGCTCATCTCTACGTCTCTCGTTTGGAAAACAACCTTAGAAACCGCAGTAAAAGTAAGATTAGAACAAGTCATAATTTTTACGTCGTTTACGTAAACGGCTACGTCGCCTTCGTCAAACGCCAACTTTAAAGTGTTATAAGCGTTTAAAGGCATGTTTTCTCTTGGAATACGGTTATTCATTATATGCCAAGATGGATTTGCGTATCCGGGCTCGTAAACGGCCATATAAGGAAGTGCCGTTGCATGGGAAGCGTTAAGGAACATTTGGAAAGTAAATCCGTCAATATTAAATCCTAACCAATGGTCGCCTGCTATCGTGTTGTTGGTATACATAAATTTTGCGCTTACAGAACCTACGTTAGAAAGATCTCCGTCGTAAGTTAAGGTAGAAGACGAAGAAGAAGCAACGGTGGCAAATTCGCCTGCGTTTTCGGTTTGCGCAAAGTTACCGCTTGCAATCCAAGAATTGGTGTATTCTCTTTCTATAACGTTTAAGTTTTTAACCTTCATTTCTACGTCACGGGTAAAGAAAGATAAAGACGTAACTTTTAAGCTTAAAGTGTGGGTTAAAACTTCGGTTTCTCCGATTTTTACAGAAATTTTATCATCGACAAATTCCACCGTCAACTTGTTGTAAGTGTTAAGTGGCATTAAATCTCTTTGAATTCTGCCTGAGTTTTGGTTGCTGGAAATTAGAGTTGACCCTTTCAAAATATTTGCGTAACCAAGATATTGAGTCCCGTACGTGGCGTTGAGAACTATACGTACAGAATAAGCGTTGTTGATATTAAAACCTACGAAGTGGTCGTTTATAGCAGCGTTGTCCGTATAATAAAAGTCTGCGCTAAAACCAGTAATTCTATCGGTCTTACCCGTATAATTGAGATAAGAAACCGTGCTGGAATTAATAGTAGACCATTCGCCTTCGCTTTCCATTGCGGTAAAATTACCTGTTGCACTCCAATTAGAAGCTTGTGCACTTACTTTAGAATTGGATGCATTGACAAACGCTACCATTGAAAAAGCAAATACCGTAACGAGCATTGCCATAACGATAGTCTTCGTCCATTTGATTGTTTTTGACATTAGTTTTCCTCCTTGCTCGGCATAAACCGACTTTTCACCCCAACCCCGATTTATCTCGGAATTATAGGTTTTATTACTTTGCTTGGCAACCATTGGCCTTCTTGTGTAATTTGTGCGTTTTTCACAAACAAAACCCAAACAATTGCCTCGCTTACTATAATAATAGCATTACAAATAGTTAAAAACAATGATATATTTTAAGAAAAAATAGAACTATTTCTCTAAAAAATTAAATATTAAATAATTTATCATTTTAAAACGTCTTTTGGCATAATCTCCAATAGTCTTTACAAAGACGAATATATAACCGTACGATTTTAATCGTAAATATCTAATATCTGTAAAAAATTAAATTACTATTGACAAACAAACGTATAGGGTGCTATACTTTTTTAACAAACGGTATATTTTGAGGTGGGATATGGCTAAAAACAACGTAAACAGCACTTGTCAGTTTCCGGAAACCCCGGAGTTTGCACAAGGCAATGCAATGACCATAATAAACTTCGTTTTCGAACGCAAACCTATCGATTACGAAACTTTTTTTTACGAAAACCACTTTACTTTTTTCTTGATTGTTTCCGGAACGTGCGATTTTTCTACCGATTACGAAACTTTTAGTTTAAAAAAGGGCGATTGTTGTTTTGCCTTTCCTCAAAAGAGATTTAAGTTTACCAACAACGACAACTCTAAATGGATTTATATTTCTTTTACCAATCCCGAAGCAAAACACCTTCTCGACTCTTTTGATATAACTTACACCAATCCCGTAAGACGCGGACTTACGTCGTGCGTGCCTTTTTTTGTAAAAGAGTTTGCAAGGTCCGAGCAGTTAGAATCCCCCTACCTTATCCCGCACAGTTTATTAGAACACGCTTTAAGTTTTTTCTTCGTCCCCAAAAAACATCTTCCCGAACACGTGGACAAAACGACTTTAGTCAACAATATCGTATCTTACGTCAACGCTCATTATAACGAAAAAATAAATTTAGAAGAAATTGCTAAAGAAAACTTTATAAGTTACAATTATCTCTCGCAACTGTTTAAGCAACATACCGGGACGACTTTTTCTAAACACATTATAAACGTTAGATTGCACAAAGCAAAAGATTACTTGTTGCGAACTAAAGCACCTATTTCTAAAATTGCTTACAGTTGTGGTTTTTTCAGTATCAATTACTTTAACAGACTTTTTAAAGAGTATTACATTATAACCCCCAAAGAATACCGAAAGCTCCACGCAATTACAAGCAACCGCAAATAAATTTTGCCATTTTTACGCAAAGCGTTAAGTGTAAAGCAAAGAATTTTACTTTATAAATCAATTACAACCTTGCAACTTGTTTAAATATTTTTTACACTCTAAAAATGTTTTTATAAGCGTTTATCAAACAAAAACAAGCCTTATTTTATGCGACGCAAGTCTTTTTTTGCGTCGCATATTTTTTATTTATGACAGGTATTTATAAAGATTTTACACGGTGTAGTTTTTTCCTTCGCAATTTTTATTTATGACAAAACTTTTCGACTAAAATTTTTACCTTAACAATTAAATTCCGCATCCTAAAAAAACAATTACTCTATTAATTTTTTATTTTTAACAACTTTCGGTTTTATATTTGCATATTATATTAAGAGAGATACCTTTTAATTATTAAAGGTTTCTCTCCAAAACGTTTTATCGAAATCTATACGCAAAGAAAGTTTTTAAGTTTGTAAAATTTTAGCAACGGCATTAAAGTAAATATGGGTAAAATACAACTTTGTAAATTTATTTAAACCGTCCGTATAAAAACCTTCTTGCATCTTTACCCACTATTTACCATTACGGCATCTACGTGCTAACACCACCTTTAAAACTTTCTTTAAAGATAAACCGTTTGCAAAAGTTAAAAGAGGTATAATTTTATGTGCTTTTGGAATTGTAACAACAACAATAACGGAAATTGTTGCGACGGCAATAATAACCGTAGAATATTAATCCCCGGACCTCCCGGACCAAGAGGACCAAGAGGCTTTACCGGTCCACAAGGACCTATTGGATTGACAGGTCCACAAGGACCACAAGGACCGCAAGGAATTATAGGTCCAACAGGACCACAAGGCCCAACGGGTGCAACAGGTGCTACGGGCGCAACAGGACCTCAAGGTCCAATCGGTTTAACCGGTGCGACAGGCCCACAAGGTCCTATTGGAGAAACAGGTCCACAAGGACCACAAGGTCCTATCGGTTTGACTGGCGCGACAGGTCCACAAGGTCCTATTGGAGAAACATGTCCACAAGGTCCTTCAGGTTTTAACGGGGTTGCTTTTTTAACCAATCCAGCCGTCACCTTAACCACCGCTTCGACCGTTCCTTTTACAACGAGTACCGTCTACCCGTCTACCGCAGATTGGTACACTTTTGACGGCACGACCAACACCGTAACTTTAGGTGCAGGCATATACGAAATATCGTACGATACCACGGCAATAGCTACCGGAACGGAAATCCCGGAATTAGTCTTGACGGTTAACGGAACAAACTTAGAACAGTCTTCTTCCACTATTTCTTCGGCAACTACGGGATCTCTTAACAAGTCCGTCATTTTAAACGCCACCGAAGGAACTACCGTTTCTCTTACTTCTCCCAACGCCACTACTATGACTTTAGAAAACGTCGGTCTTATTATAAGAAACTTAAACGTTACCGCATAATAACGATTATAAATAAAATAACCGTTAAAAACTTTTACGGCATTATTAAATTTTTATATTTAAGACTCTATGCCAAACGGTAACGAGATAAGACTAAGATTCTAATATAGGCAAATGCCCTTACTCGTAGAATTTTAACTATAGACTATAATTTAAAAAGGTTTTTCGTCACTCGAATTTTATATTAACGTGTTTACCCATACTGCTTTTCGTTTTATAAAACTCCAAATTTATAATATTGCAAAAAATTAACGTCTTTAACGTTTAAAAAACTATCGATTAAATTTTAAACGCTAAAACCTATCAAAAGACAAATTTTTATCCAAGTTAAAATTTATCAAAAGATAAAATAAGCGTAGTCGCATTTTTGCGACTACGCTTAACTCGTTTATTTTTTATAAGACAAAACACAATAAACTATAAATATTTATACAAAAAATTAAAGTATATCGAGATTTTTACGGAATACTCTTCTAAAGTCTTGTTCTGCCGACATTGCATCCTTAATTTCTAACGACGCTTCTCCTTCGAGTTCAGTCTTCATTATAACAGAATCGCCCAAAACGTCACAATTTATACCAACTACGACACCGGACATACTTCTGTCCAAGCTTTCTGCTATTCTGAGCATAACTCCAAGTTTACGAATAACCTCTACGTCTTCTTCCGTAACAAAACCTTTATATTTTGCTATATCCGTAGGACTTATATCGTCGGTTTTATGTGCTCCAACAACCAATCCGGCCAAGACTAACTCTCTTTGAGAGATACCGTATAACATACTGTTTAAAACGATATAACTCGAATGCTTTTGATAATCGTAATATTTAATTCTTGCCCCCGCATCGTGAAGATAAGCGGCAACTTTTAATACCTTTAAATATTGTCTTGGGAACTTATGCAATACTCTTAATTGCTTAAACAATTGTACGGATAAATTTACCACGTGATTTACGTGTGCTTCGTTACAAGAATAGTACTTAACTAAAGTTCCTAAACTGTAAGTTAAAACGTCGGTTATTGGTTTTTCTTGAGTTGTAGGCATTGCATAGTTAAACATTATACCTTCTCTTAAACCATTAGCCGAAATGATAACGTTTTCGAAATTACAATATTTGATAAAAGAATGCATAACGGCAAAAGCACTTGGAAGAATATCCGCTCTTGATTGAGGAATACCTTTTATTCTCTTTTTTCTATCGAGATCGAGAACTTTTAACGTGTCGTAAATACTGTTAAAATCTTCCTTGGGGATATGCGTATTATGAATGACGTTAAGAGGGCACTTAGTTACCATCTTTTGCAATTTACAAAGACTTCTAAAAGATCCACCTACACCGATAAGTTGAGTTTCTGGATCGATTTCTTTAATCCAAGGTATTTGGTTAAGCTGTTCGGTAAAAAACTCTTCTATCTTTTCTGCTTGTTCTTCCGGCTTTAATCCGTCCCCCGCAAAAAGCTCCGTAAGAGTTACCGCACCAAAAGGCAAAGTTTCGTAATTTAATAAATTTCTTCTATTATAATAAACGATCTTAGTGCTTCCGCCACCTATTTCTAAAATAATACCCTTAGGAACGTCCATAGTGTTAATTACACCACGATAAACAAGCATTGCTTCTTCGTCAGCTTCTAAAACTCTAAGCTTAATTCCACAGTTTGTTGCAATCTCTTCCAAAAAACTTCTTTGGTTTTTTGCACGTCTTACGGCTGCAGTTGCGACTGCAATAATTCTCTCTATTCCATAAGCGTCACATAACTTTCTAAACATTTTAAGGGTTTTAATAGTCTCTGCAATGCGTTGCGGTTTTAAAAAACCGTCTCTCTCCATATCTTTTCCGAGTCTTACGCTCTCTTTGATCTGATCGACGACGACGAAATGTCCGTCCCCGATGAGCTCAACGATAACAAGTCTTGCAGAGTTAGATCCTAAATCTATAATTCCTATCTTTTCCAATTTTGTATCCTCGTCGTTAGTTTTATTATCTTAATAATAACGTGTTCAATATTTTGCTATTATATATTTTAACACACAAAATCGGGTTTTTCAATAGTTAATTTAAAATTTTGTGCAATTTTAACAAAATAAGTCGTTTATCTTTTGTAAAATTTTGTCAAATAGAAGATTTTTTTATCTCTTTAAAATTTTATCTTTTTTATTTTTGCAAAAAAAATCAAAAATCTAAACGTTTTTCATTTTATAAATATCATACACCACGATAAATTGCAAAATTTTTATTAATTTTTTTTGC
>JAZNFL010000119.1:0-2270 GCA_045589135.1 Christensenellaceae bacterium | reverse complement strand
ACCTTATTAAAATATAACGCAATGTTTAATTTGACTTCTATAAAAGACGAAGAAGGAATAAATATAAAACATTTTGCAGACAGCGCTATGGGAGTTAATTTTTTTAAAGATAGTGCAAAAGTTATAGAGATAGGCTCGGGTGGGGGTTTTCCTTCCGTTCCACTTAAAATTTTAAGACCGGATTTAAAAATGACTTTGGTGGAATCCACAGGGAAAAAATGCTCTTTTTTAAATATTGTTAAAGAAACTTTAAATTTTGAGAATTTTGAAGTGTTAAACGTACGTTGCGAAGATTTAGCAAAAAATAATTTATACAGAGAAACTTTTGACCACGTAACCGCAAGGGCTGTTGCAAGATTAAATACCTTGTGCGAATATTGTATTCCTTTTTTAAAAAAGGGAGGAAGCTTTATAGCTTATAAAAGTGACGACCAAGAAGAATTTAAAGAATCTTTAAACGCTATAAATATTTTGGGTGCACAGTTTAAAGAAAAATTTAATTATAGCTTAGTTGACGTAATGGATAAAAGAAGTATATACGTAATAGAAAAAATTAATAATACTCCTTTAAAATATCCCCGTGGAAACGGTAAAGAAAGAAGTAAACCTTTAATTTAAAATGGAAGAATTATTTTTAAATATAGAAAAGACAGCTTGCGTTACAGGTCATAGAATAGTTAAAAAAAATTTTGATAAAGAAGCTTTGACTTTTAAATTTGCAGAGATTATACAAAGCGGATACGATACCTTTTTAATAGGTATGGCTATGGGCTTTGATATGATTTGTTTTAGAATTTTGGAGCATTTACGCAATACGTATGCTATAAAAATAATAGCGTGTATACCGTGTAAAGAGCAAGACGCCTTTTTTGGAAAGAAAAACAAACAAGAATACGAAAGAATGATAAACAGCGCCGATAAAGTTTACTACGTAAGCGATAAAAATTACGACGAAACTTGTATGATACAAAGAAATTCTTTTATGGTGGATAACAGTTCTTTAGTGGTAGCTTACGTTTATAAAAATTACGGCGGGGCTTTTTATACTTCTAAATACGCAGAAAAAAAGAACAAAAAAGTCGTATACGTAAATGATTTATAAAGAAGTTTTAATAAAATTGGATTCTTAAAGGAATCTGATTTTTTTATAATTTTAATTTGTTATATAAAAATTATATGCTTTGGCTTTTTAAAAAAAGTTATTTAATTTAAAATTTATTTTATTAGTTTTATTAATTTACTAAAACTATACCAATTTAAAAATAAGATTTAAAAATTAATGGAAATATTAAAAATATGAAAAAGCAAAATACCATAGGGATAATTTTTGCAATATTAGCTGCAGTGTTATATGCAATAAATTCTCCTTTTTCTAAATTATTACTCAATTATATTCCTTCTACCCTTATGGCAGGATTTTTATACGTAGGCGCAGGAATAGGAATGTGTGTAATTTATATATTTAAAAAAAATAAAAATAAAGAGTTAAAATTGACAAAAGCCGAGTTACCTTATACTTTGGCGATGATTATATTAGATATTATTGCACCAATTTTTCTTTTGTTCGGTTTAAAGACAACGACTGCTGCAAACGCATCTCTTTTAAATAATTTCGAAATAGTTGCAACGGCTATAATTGCCTTATTTATATTTAAAGAAAAGATAAGTTTTAGATTGTGGATAGGAATAGTTTTCGTAACTTTTTCTTGTTTGTTTCTTTCGTTCGAAAATATAAGCAGTTTAAAGTTTTCTTACGGTTCTTTGTTTATTCTTCTCGCATGCCTATGTTGGGGTTTCGAAAACAACTGTACGAGAAAAATTTCTTCTAAAGATCCTATGCAAATAGTAATTTTAAAGGGAATTTTTTCCGGATTAGGTTCGATTATTATAGGTTTTTGTATAGGAGAAAAAATAATTGTCGTTTGGAGCGTATTTGCCGTTATTTTAGTCGGCTTTGTTGCTTACGGATTGAGTATCTTCTTTTACGTATACGCACAGAGAATTTTAGGCGCTGCAAGAACGAGCGTATATTACGCCATCGCTCCTTTTGTCGGGACGTTTTTATCTTTGTTAATTTTTAGACAATTGCCAACTTGGACGTTTTTTATCGCTCTTGGATTAATGGGTGTCGGCACGTGGTTGAGTTCGAGCGACAAACCTATTTTTAAAAAGAAAAACGATAGATAATTAAATTTATAATTTTTATAAAGTATATCCTTATATTATTATAATAGGGTTTATTAAAAAAGCACGCTAAACTTTGCTTAAAG
>JAZNFL010000118.1:0-12034 GCA_045589135.1 Christensenellaceae bacterium | reverse complement strand
AAGAAAAGTTTCATAGTTTTTTCATAATATCATAATGTTTTTTTCATTTTTACAATATATAATTTAATCGTTATAAGAGTTTACACTCATAAATTAATCCTTTTCTATTTTTTCAAAAGTCTTGCTTTGTCTATGCAAAGCAAGACTTTTGTTTTGTTCGTTATACTTTTTAACACATGTTTTCTTTTTTAGTTTTAAGAAAACTTTTAAACGTCGTTTTTGCTCCGAGCAAATAAAACCAACCGATCTTTTGCTCAACTTTGTAAACTCTTTAAAACATATTATAAACCTATTATCTTTTCTTGTTTTTTGTGCGTCTTCGTCTTTTTAAAACAAAACACGCCTATACGTCAAAAATAATTGTTATAACTCGACTTTTGTGCTATAATTAGTTACGCTTATACGTTAAATCTTTCGTCGCTTTATTTAAAACAATAAACGACTTTATTAAAATACTGTAATTATAAAAGTTATGTTATCAAAAGCTATTTGCGGTTTTACCTTTTTTAAAAGATTTTTACGTAAGCAAAGCCATACCAAACGATATAATAAATTTAAAATACGGATAAGGTTTTATGTTAATTAATTACGTTCTAGTTATTTCTTCTACGGCGCTATTTGCCGTAAATATGATTTGTAATAAGTTTTACCAAAAAAACGAAGGATCGGGCTTTTACAAAGCTTTACTTTTTGCCTTACTCACTTCTTTATTTGGTTCGATATTTATGTTTTTCGTAAGTGGGCTAAGTATCGACTTTACGTGGTTTTCTTTTGCTCTGGCTTTATTACAAGCTGTAATGAGCATAGTGAGTATCTTTGCAAGTTTAAAAGCTTTTAACAGGGTAAATCTCTCCCTTTACACTCTCTTTATGATGTCCGGAGGAATGATCCTTCCTTTCGTTTACGGAATAATTGTCGGAGGCGAACAACTGACTCCTATAAAGGTAATTTGTCTTTTGTTAATGCTGTCTTCTCTGTTTATTAGTTGCGGTAAAATAACCGACTTAAAAGGTCTTTTTTATTGTATAATTATGTTTTTTATAAACGGTTCTTTCAGCATTATCGCAACGGTGCACCAATCTTATCCCGATTACGCAGTAAGCGGTTCGCAGTTCAGTTTACTATTTTATACGACGGAGTTTATTATTAGCTTAATACTTTTTGCCGTTGTTCTTATAAAAAACAATGCTGGACGCTCTCTGTTTTATCCACAAAAACCTCTTTTTTCTTTAAGCTTATCTTTTTTCTACGTAATTTTTAACGGAACGGGAAATTTATTCCTTTTAGAAGCTTTAAAAAGAGGCTTTGACGCATCGTTACAATATCCTTTGGTTACGGGTGGCGTAATGATATTTAACACCATAGCAAGTCTTTTTATTGGAGAAAACGTAAAAAAATCCAATTGGATTTCCGTAATAATTTCTTTTGTAGGACTTTTGCTGTTGTGCCTATGACAAATCGTTTTAAAAAATAAACGTTTAGCCGTTTAATTTTTTCCAAAACACCTTAAATTTTTAGACCGTGTGCTTTTTAGCTCGGTCTTTTTGTTTGCTTGCGCTAATTATGGCTATATAACGTCATTTTTTATTTCTCTCCTTGACAAAATAAGACGTAATATGATATAATTTCTTAGTATATGATTTTTTTTATCCTTTTTACGTCGATTTTTACGTTTTGTTGTAAAAGGTTTTAAATAAAGGACTATTTATGAATTCTTTACCCACGATAATCGGATATATCGTTTTTACCCTTTATACTTGTGGCATTATGCTACTTGGGGTTCTTTTGGAAAAAAAGACGAATATCGACAAAACCACGTGCAGAAAGCTAACCCACGTTTTGTCGGCGGGCGTTTGGATAATTTGTTATTTTTTCTTTGGATACTCCGTGCATTGGGTAATCCTTAACGTAATTGGAGCTATACTTCTTGGAGTCGTAACTTTAAATAAACGCTTCTCTGCTTTTGGTCGAGACGATTTTGACAAAAGTCCGGGAATGTTTTATTTTGGGCTTTCGACGGCGATAGTTGCAATAACGTGTTTTCTTTTATCTAAAGAACTTTATTTGTATACCGGTATAGCGTATTATGCTCTGGCTTTTGGCGATGGATTTGCTCCGCTTACCGCTAAACTTTTCGGTAAACACAACGTCGAGATTAGACCGTCCAAAACTCTCGTAGGAACTCTTACCGTTTTGGTCGTTTCTTTCTTGTCTACTCTCGTATTTTCGCTAGTGTTTAAAATGGGATTAAGCCTGACGTTTATTCTTTCGGTCGCAGCACTTACCACGGTTACGGAATTTTACGGCTTAAAGGGATTAGATAACATTTTTATCGAACTTTTCGTGTTTGGTTATCTTCTTCTTTACCACTACGGATTGGTTACTTTACCACTACAAATAGTGTTGATTTTATCGCCGTTTTTGGCTATACTCGCCATTAAATCCAAAGCGATGGAAACGGATGCGGGGATTGCAGCTTTTTTCTTGTTTTTCTTCGTTGGATTTTTTGGAAAAGGATTTATCCCAACGGTATTTATAAGTCTACTCTTTCTCGTAAGTACGATCGTTTCCGTCGTAGGAAGAAAGATAGAAAAAAAGAGAGGCTCTGCCTTAATGGAAGAGCGCTCCGCAAGAAGAGCAAAACAAATAATAGCCGTAGGGCTCTTTGCAATAATCTCCTTAATTCTATATTGGTTTACCGATAAAAAAATTTTTTATTATATATTCTTTTTATCTCTTACCGAGCAAATCGCCGACTCTATGGCTTCGGACATTGGCAAACTCGCCAAGAAAAAGAACTTAAACATTATAACTTGGAAGCCTATCGAAAAGGGTATCTCCGGAGGAGTTTCTGCTCTCGGTACGGTTTCTGCTCTTATAAGTAGTTTTATTTTGATGTGCGTCCCGCTATTTTGGGGTTCGATAAGTGCAAAGATATTCTTCTTTGTTGCACTGCTTGCTTTTGTAGGAACGATAGTAGACTCCGTCGTAGGCGCTTTATTCCAATCTCTTTACCTTTGCCGTGGATGCAATAAAAAGGTAGAAGTCCCCACACATTGCGGAGAACCTGCAAAATTAATAAAAGGCTTTGCCTTGATAGACAACGTCGCCGTCAATTATATTACAAGTTTTATAACTTGTGCTATGGGCGCATTGCTTATTTTAATATGATTTTAAACGAAGGTTTTTGTTATGATAGATAATTGTTCCGTACCACAAAATATAGGAATTATAATGGACGGCAACGGCAAAACAACGCAATTTTTTAAATTGCAGATTGATTTTTTAAGATTATAAAAACAAAACAATAACAATAGAAATAAATTTTGCAAAAACTTAATCTTTTTTATTTAGTGTTTACGCATCAACGCCATAAATTTGACAAAATTACACAATACGCACGGTGTAAACATCGCCATAACACGCAAAATCTATCATAAATTTTTAACCAATAAACGCCTTTACAGGCGTTTTTCTTTTGTTCTTTTTAGCAAAAAATAGCCTTTGCCATACCGCAAAAGCTATTTAAGTTTATAAATTTTTTTGTTTTTATAAAAGTTGCACTTATTTCTATAATTAGTCAGCATACAACAAAACCGCAGACTATTGTCTGCGGTTTTATGTTTATGGTAAATAAATTATTCAGCAACTGCAGTTGCGCCAGCTTCTTTAAACTTAGCAACCATCTTTTCAGCTTCTTCCTTAGGAACGTTTTCTTTAACAACGCCCATCTTTTCAACCATGTTTTTAGCATCAACAAGACCAAGACCAGTGAGTTCTCTAACAGCCTTGATAACAGCAATTTTGTTGCCGCCAACTTCTTTTAATACTACGTTGAATTCAGTCTTTTCTTCTTCTGCAGGAGCAGCAGCTACAGCAGCACCAGCTACAGCTACAGGAGCAGCTGCGGATACGCCGAATTCTTCTTCGATTGCTTTAACTAAACTGTTTAATTCCATAACAGTCATACCTTTAATTTCTTCGATCATCTTTGCGATATCAGCCATTTTTATTTCCTCCGAATTAATTTAAATTTAATATGTTTGCGTTTACGGTCGCCATCCGGTATCTAAAGATACGGTATGCTTCTTTTTAAAGAAACGGTTTATTGATTATTCTTGAGCAGGAGCTTCTCCGCCCATCTTTTCTGCCACTCTATTAAGAGCAACAGCCAATCCACGAACTACACCCATCAAGCCACAAGCAAGGTTTGCATAGAGTTGTTCTTTGGAAGGAATCTTTGCCAATGCTTCTACGCCCTTTAAATCAACGTAAGCATTATCTACGTAGCCACTCTTGATCTTAATTTTTCCGTCATATTTAGCAGATGCAGCAGCGACGATTTTTGCAGCGGTAACTTCGTCTGGAGAGAACGCAACGGCAGTATTTCCGTTGAGGTCGCCATCGAAATCGTTTACGCCTAATTCTTGGAACGCTTTTCTAACTAAAGTATTTTTTAATACTTTGTATTGAACGTTGTTCTTTCTGAACTCCGTACGGAACTCAGTATCCTGCGCAACTGTCAAGCCGGAATAGTGAACCAAAACTACAGACTTACTTTCTTGAATCTTAGCTTTGATTTCTTCGACAACTTTCTTTTTTGCCTCTAAATTTGCTGACAATTTCTTTACCTCCATATTTATTTGTAACACCCCGTAAAAAAGCCCTTACGCCTTGGTAGCGTAAGGGCATAATAAACTATTAGTAAATTATCCTTATGTGCCACCTCGGCTGGTCGCTAATGCGTTTAAACTAAAAAGTGCCTGCTTTCTTCGGTTGTCATAATTTGTTTACCGGTACATTGTACCACAATTAAAAACGCTTGTCAATTAAAATTAAGCGTTTTTGTTAGCAACTTTAACACCAGGTCCCATAGTAGAAGCGATTGCTACGCTCTTGATGTATTGACCTTTTGCAGCTGCCGGTTTAGCCTTGACGATTGCATCTAATAATGCCTTGTAGTTTTCGAGAAGTTTTTCTTTACCGAAACTCTTCTTTCCGATAGGACAGTGAATAACTGCAGTTTTGTCAAGTCTGTATTCTACCTTACCTGCCTTAACGTCCTTAATAGCCTTGGTAACGTCCATAGTAACGGTACCGGACTTAGGGTTAGGCATTAAGCCTTTAGGTCCGAGGATTTTACCGATTCTACCAACTACGCCCATCATATCCGGGGTGGTGATAACGGTATCGAATTCGAACCAGTTTTCTTTTTGAATCTTTGCTACGATTTCTTCCGCACCAACGAAATCTGCTCCTGCAGCTTGTGCTTCGTCAGCCTTTTCGCCCTTTGCAATAACGAGAACTCTTACGTTTTTACCGGTTCCGTTAGGAAGGACTATAACGCCTCTAACTTGTTGGTCTGCTTGCTTAGGGTCTACACCGAGCTTAGTGTGGAATTCGATGGTTTCGTCGAATTTAGCCTTTGCGGTGTTGAGAACTATATCCATTGCTTCCTCTACGTCGTAGAGTTTAGTGCGGTCAAAAGTCTTTATGCTATCGGCATATTTTTTTCCGTATTTCATTTAAAAGTCTCCTTTGTGGTTAAACGGAACGTATCGTCCCTCCCACTAAATTTATAATTATTCTTCGACTGTAATACCCATACTGCGTGCAGTACCGGCTATCATGCTCATTGCTGCTTCTAAAGATGCTGCGTTAGTGTCTTCCATCTTAGTCTTAGCAATTTCTTCCACTTGTGCTTTGGTAAGCTTTGCTACCTTATCTCTGTTTGGCTTAGCAGAAGCAGTTTCTATACCGCAAGCCTTTTTGATGAGAACCGGTGCAGGTGGAGTCTTAAGAATAAAAGTAAAAGAACGATCTTGATAAATAGTGATAACTACGGGAATAATGTAGCCAACTTTATCTTGCGTCTTTGCGTTGAATTCTTTCGTAAAACCCGGAATGTTAATACCGTAAGGACCTAAGGTCGAACCAACAGGTGGTCCCGGGGTTGCTTTTCCGGCTTGCAACTGCAATTTTACAATCGCCGTAACTTTCTTAGCCATATGTTTTCCTCCATATAACGTGGTTATAACAAGACGTCCTCAAAAAAATATTTGACGTCTCTCCCACTTTGTAAGCGGAACGTCGTTCCGTTTTAACCTTAATCTTTGAGTTTGTCCAGCTGAATAAACGACTGTTCTACGACAGTGTCCCTGCCGAACATAGAAACCTTAACCTTTGCCTTTTGCGTAGCAAAGTCGAGATCTTCGACAGTACCGATGAAACCTTCTAATTGATCCGAAAGTATCTTGACGGTATCGCCTATAGTAAAATCAACCTTTTCTACTCTGTCCTCGAGTTGCATTCTTCTTACTTCGTCTTCCGTAAGAGGGAGTGCAGCACCTTTTGGACCTACAAAGCCCGTAACGCCTCTCGTATTGGTAATTAAGTACCACAAATCGTTAGAATAAACCATCTTTATAAAGACGTAACAAGGCATCTTTTTACGCAAAACGACCTTCTTTTTGTCGTTTTTTTCTTCGATAACCTCTTCTCTTGGGATTTTGATATCGAGAATCTTATCTCCAAGGTTGTTGTTCTCTATAAGTTTTTCGAGAGTACTTTTAACGAGATCTTCGTAAGTAGAATAAGTGTGAATTATATACCACTTAGCCGTCTGATTATCCATATTTGCTCCTCCGAACGGTCTTTAAGCACCTATGCCGGTAACTAATTCAAGAAGTTTTTCAAGACCGAAATCGAAAGCGGTTATGATAACCAAAAATACGCAGACTACCGCAAGTACTATGCCCGTATTCTTAACGACTTTTGCGAAGGTAGGCCAGCTGACCTTTTTGATTTCCGAAAAAGTGTTTTTACAAGTCTTTTTAAGCCAATTCCAAAAACGAACGAAAACGTTTGGTTTGCCTTTCTTTTTTTGGTTTTTGACTTCTCGGGTTTGAACTACTTCGTTAACCTTTGTCTCTTTATTTAAATTTTTCTCTTTCATTTTTTACCTCTCTGAGGACGACTCTTCGTCCCAAAACGCATATTTAAACTACGCGGATAAATTACTTGGTTTCCTTATGGGCGGTCGTCTTTTTGCAGAACGGGCAATACTTGTTGAGTTCAAGTCTGTCTGGATCGTTCTTTTTATTTTTGTAAACGTCGTAATTTCTTTGCTTACATTCCGTACAAGCCAACGTGATTCTTACTCTGTTTCCTTTTGCTTTAGCCATATTGTCATCGCCTTCCTAAAAAATTAACACCCCAGTCGGAGTGCTAATCTATTCTACAATATATAATTAAAAATGTCAACACTTTTTGCTAAACTTTTTTCTTTTTAAGCAAAAATTATTACCCACCACAATATATCCAAAAAATTTTTAGTCCAAACACAAAATATAGCAAACTGAAAATTTATGCTAAAGTAAAATTTTAAAAAATTTGCCGTATTATTGTTTTTTATTTAAAAATTTTTCTTGCGCAACTCTTAAATTTATCAATTATAAACGGCTTTTACTTTTATCTTTTGCCATAAAAAGCAAAAGCCTAATTATCGTTACGTAGGTTAAGCGAGAATAAAGCGGAACGTCAAAGACCTTTTCGCAATAAAACAACCTTTCCTTCAATTCAAACTGCAAAATTCGCAAAAAACTATTTTTGTAAGTTTACAGTCCTTTGCATATCCGAAGTAAAAGAAATTTACCCCAAAGTTTACGTCCCTTTGCTTATCCACGATAAAAAACACTCCTAAAATCTTGTAGTCCTTTAATCGTCACCGACAAAACAAAGTCTTGCACGTTTACAGCCGTCTAATTTCCCGCCAATAAACAGCCAAAGTCTTATTTTAAACGGCGTTTTTATGCACTTCTTTATCTCTATTTCGCCACCTATAAATCGACCAAATCAAAAATCTTTTTTATTCTTCCGACTCTCTTTCTCTCGCTCTCAAATCCCAATTTATAAGATATTTTTCTATCTCTCCTATGGCGTCGCATTTAATTGCGTTTGAGTCTTTTTTAAGAGAAAACTTTTCCGAAAGCACGTTTATAAGTTCTAAAGCATACCCAAGCGCCCTTGCCGACGTAACTCTAAGCTCTAAAGGAACTTTTGCATACGTCCCTTTGTCGTTTACGTTGCAATGGAACTTTTCTTGGGCATCGCTTATGTTTAAAGCAAGTCTTAATTTTAAAGTTTTTCCGGAAAGAGTTATCATGGCTATTCTATCGCCTTTAAAAACGAAGGTATCCGCCCTTCGGGATATTTTGGATTTTACCCCTTCGTATCCCGTAAGCAAACTTTTTATTTGCGAATACCAGTTTTTTATCTTTGGATTTGCAAACATCATTTTTTCGGCAAAAATTCTTTGAGTATAAGCTATCTTTTCTTCTTGAAAAAAACTGTCCTCTTCCGCACCTAAAAACGCTTGAGCATTTACAAGACTCTCTTTATTTTTGTTTTCTTTTTTGTTTCTTTTAAAAATGGATAAAGCCATGTTCTTCTCCTTTAATATAAGTTTTTAAGCATGGTTAAAAAACCTTATTTTTGCCTTATAAGACTCTTTCTCTCGTGCGCGCACCATTATAGAATATATTGGGTTTTGCCTTTTTGCAGGCGTTTACGCCCGTCCGTTACCCACAATTTGCTCTCGGTTTACGTTTTGTTTAACAGCCGTCAACAGACGACTATTTCTCCGTCTTTTTCGTCTACGGTAAGAACGTCTCCTTGACTTACGTCGCCGGAAACGATCTTCTTTGCAAGTGCAGTTTCTACCGTGTGCTGAATAAATCTCTTTAACGGTCTTGCTCCGTAAACGGGATCGTAACCGTTTTCTATAATAAAATCTTTCGCCTTAGAAGTAATTTCGAGTTTAAGCTGTTTTGTCAAAATCATCTTTTCTATGCGCTTAAACGATATCTCTGCAATTGCCGAAATCTCTTCTTTGGTCAACGGCTTAAATGTTATTATCTCGTCTAATCTGTTTAAAAATTCCGGTCTAAAAGACGACTTTAAAAGAGAACTTATTTTATCTTGAGCTTCCTGAGTTATTTCTCCGTAATCTTGTACGCTTTCTAATATTGCGGAAGAACCGAGATTTGACGTCAATATAATTACCGTGTTTTTAAAATCTACCGTTCTTCCTTGAGAGTCCGTAACTCTGCCGTCGTCCAAAACTTGCAACAATACGTTAAAGACGTCCGGATGTGCTTTTTCGATCTCGTCGAAAAGAATTACCGAATACGGTTTTCTTCTGACGGCTTCGGTCAACTGTCCACCTTCTTCGTAACCGACGTATCCCGGAGGCGCTCCAATAAGTCTAGACACGCTAAATTTTTCCATATACTCCGTCATGTCTATACGAATGAGATTTTTTTCGTCGTCGAAAAGTTTTTCTGCAAGCGCTTTGGCGAGTTCCGTCTTTCCAACGCCCGTAGGTCCTAAAAACATAAAACTTCCTATAGGTTTGTTTGGATCTTGTATGCCCGCTCTCGAACGAAGTATTGCCTCTGCAACTTTGGTTACACCCTCGTCCTGACCTATTACCCTTTGATGAAGAACGCTCTCCAATCTTAAAAGTTTTTGTTTTTCTCCTTCTACGAGTTTTGTTACCGGTATACCCGTCCATCTGCTTACGATTTTAGAAATTTCTTCTTCGGTAACCCTATCGTGAAGCAATGCGTCGTTTTTTAATGCTGTGGACTTTTCTAACCGAGCAATCTCGCTGAGTATCTCCGGTTTTTTGCCGTATTTGAGTTCTGCCGCACGGTTTAAGTCGTAGTTTTGTTCTGCCTTTTCTATCTCTGCGTTTAAACTTTCCGCTTGTTCTCTAAGTTTTCTTAAAGTTTCTATATCGGCTTTTTCGTTTTGCCACTTTGCCTTCATTTCGCCATGGCGACTGCTTAATTCCGCCAACTCTTTTTCTAAGTCTTTTAATCTCTCTTTGCTTAAGTTGTCTTCTTCTTTTTTGAGAGCGGCAATCTCTATTTCTAACTGCATAATCTTTCTGGATATAGAATCCAACTCTACAGGCATAGAATCTATTTCGGTCTTTATCATTGCGCACGCTTGATCGATTAAATCTATCGCCTTATCCGGCAAAAATCTATCGGTGATGTATCTATCCGAAAGCGTCGCCGCAGCGATTAAAGCTCCGTCTTGAATTTTAACCCCGTGGAAAACTTCGTATCTCTCTTTTAATCCTCTCAAAATAGAAACAGTGTCTTCTACCGACGGTTGATCCACCATTACCGGCTGAAATCTTCTCTCTAAAGCCGGATCTTTTTCTATATACTTGCGGTATTCGTCTAAAGTCGTAGCCCCAATGCAGTGGAGTTCTCCCCTTGCGAGCATAGGCTTTAAAAGATTGCCCGCATCCATAGCTCCGTCAGTCTTTCCTGCACCGACTATTAAATGGAGTTCGTCTATAAACAAAATTATTTTGCCTTGACTTTTTTTAACTTCGTTTAAAACGGCTTTTAATCTCTCTTCGAACTCCCCTCTAAACTTTGCCCCCGCAATAAGCGAACCAATATCCAAAGAAAATAGTTTTCTGTTTTTTAACGACTGTGGAACGTCGCCCTTCATTATTCTTATTGCGAGCCCTTCCGCAATAGCCGTCTTTCCTACGCCGGCCTCTCCGATTAACACGGGGTTGTTTTTGGTTTTTCTCGAAAGAATCATTATTGCGTTTCGGATTTCTTCGTCCCTGCCTATTACCGGATCGAGCTTTTGCATTCTTGCTCTTTCTACCAAATCCACTCCGTATTTGTTTAATACGTCGTATGTTTCTTCGGGATTATCTCCCGTCACTCTTTGATTTCCTCTTACCTCTGCCAAAACCCTTAAAAAACCGTCTTTGTTGATATCGTACGTCTTAAATAAGTCAAAAATTTTACCTTGCGCCTTTTCGATAAGCCCTATAAATAAATGCTCTACGGAGACGTATTCGTCCTTCATTTCTTTTGCTACGGACTCCGCACGGTCTATGGTATTTTTTAAAGCGGGGCTTAAATATCTCTCCCCACCGCTTACTTTTGGCTTAGAAGAAATCTCTCTTTCTAAAGTCGATTTTATAATGGCAACGTCCTTTTTTAATTTGCTTAAAAGCTGTGGAATAAGCCCGTCCGAATCGTTTAAAAGAGCGAGAGCAAGATGTTCTTGCGTTACTTGTTGATTGCCGTATTCTTCTGCTAAAGAAACTGCTCCGTTTACTGCTTGAACGGATTTTTGCGTATAATTTTGAAAGTTCATAACTGCCCTCCTATAATTATTTTTTATCAATAAAACTATAATCGGTTGCGATTTTTCTTTGTTCTAATGGCGTTACGTGTCAAACGGCACGTCTATTGCGCAAACCGAAATTATATTCGTCTAACCTTATATAATTTACTATATTATAATTTATAGCCTTTTGGCTTTTTGGTTAAACGCTAAACTTTTGTCAATGCGTCGAGATTTTTTAAATACGTGTCCTCTAAAATTCTTCCTAAGGACGGAGAAGACAAATAAGAAAAGTACGTTCTTAAAAGGTTATCTACACCCTTTATAAAACCGTTTATCGCATCTGCAACATCCCTTGCTCCGTTGGAGTTTTTAGGAATACGCAAACGCCTTACCATTCTTCCTCCACCGTAACTCGTTATTAATTCCTTAGATAAATACGAGCGTTCTAATTGATAAAAACTCTCGAAAAAGACGTCCGTCAAAGCGAGTAATGTAGCGTTTTGAGTTCTAAAAGAAATCTTTAATTCTCCTAAAAAATCCCCTTCGGGATATAACTCTACCGAATACTTAACGGTGGGATTATATCTGTAAGAAATCATACCCTTGACGGAAGCCATAAAAGCCGACGGCTGATTGACGAAAGTCAAATTTCCGTCCGTGCCGAAAAACTCTTCCATCATATTAAAAACGCTTGCAAATCTCATCTCCGGAGTTTGCACTTTTACGTTGTTTGCCAACACGTCGTTTATAAGAGCCGATCTCGACACTCCCTTTTTATAAGCTATCTTATCTATTTCTGCTACGACGTCTTCGTCTAATATTAAACTAAAAACTGCTTTTGCCATAAATTTCTCCTTAGTTT
>JAZNFL010000117.1:0-4588 GCA_045589135.1 Christensenellaceae bacterium | reverse complement strand
CGTTTTCTTCTCTTTTTAACTTGGTAAACTCTTCGACAAAAGCTTTTAATAAATTAAAAAACTTTTCTACTAAGCCCCGCATTTGTAAAAATCTAGTTTTGTTTTCTCCCGAAACGCTCTCTACAAAATCCGAAATTTCCGCATATAAATCCAAAAGATCTTTTTTTGCTTCGCCAAATTCTTTTTTAACGGCATATCTCTCGTCCGTCGCCTTGACTTCCGACGGAGCTCTTCCGTAATCTGCCAAACCGCAAGTTTTTGCCATATCAAAGACGTTGGACGTGCTTTTTATAACGACCAAATCCTTTGCAATTTTTTGCGCATATTGGAAGGTTTTAGGCATGCCGTTATCTTCGAAGTATTCCGCATAAGAATTTATCGCTTGTAAAAACTTGCCCGTTTTGTATTGATAATACTCGTATACTTGACTGCAAATTTCATTTAATCCATCCTCGGTATAATACCTAAGCGCATCGTCTAAAACCTTAAAAGGCTCGGTTTCTGACGAAATAAACTCGTATACGCTGTATAACATCTTTTTTAAATTGTCGTCTTTTCTGTTTTTAAAATACGTCTTAACTAAAAGCAAAAAATCCGGAGAACTCTCTTCGTAAAGTCTTTCGAATAGTTCGCTTAAAGCTTTATCCGATAACTTTTGAGCTTCGTTTTCGTCCACGACGGAAAAAGTTGCGTCTAAACCTATCTCGTAAAAATAAGTTCTCAATAAATTTGCGCAAAAAGAGTGCAACGTACAGACGTCGGCATCGTTTATGTCTTCTATTTGCCCCTTTAAATATTCTAACTCTTCTAAAGACTCTACGCCTTCTTGTCTTATTTTATTTAAAGACGAAATTAGCTTGGTCTTCATGTGTTTTGCCGCAGCCTTAGTAAAGGTAACGGCAAGTATTTTGTTTGCGGTGGTCTTTTTTTGAGAGATTAGCCTTACTATTCTCTCGGTCATAACCGAAGTTTTTCCGCTTCCTGCAGAGGCAGATACTACGACCGTCTTTGCATCGGTGTTTATAGCGAGTTCTTGTGCCGGTGTAAACTTAGTCATACATCTCCTCCTTTGACGCTTCTACTATTTGCGACGGCTTTGGTTTTTGCGGATCTCTCGTTTTAAAATCCGTCGTTTCGTCGTAACCGCAAATTCCTTTATACTTGCAATACATGCAACTTCCTTTAAACGGCGACGGCTCTATAAATCCTTCTCTTATGCGCTTTACGGCTTTTTTAGCAACCTTTTTTGAATATAAAAGATACCCTTGCATTTCTTCTTCCGAAAGGCTCTCTCCTTTTACTAAAAGCTCTCCGTTTTTCCCTATTTTAAGCTCGGCGTTTATCAAAGAACTCTTTCCTTCGGTAAGCGTTAAATCGCTGTTTTTTACGACTTCTCCGTCGGCTAAAGTCTTTCCCATAAGCTTGGTTTTTACTACTTCTTTATCTACGTCCGAATAATCGTCGTTTACCGCCGAATAATATAATCCGGCAGGTTTATACTTACCGTCTTGTGTAAAAGCGTTCATATAAAGATACAGTTGCAACTTTTTGCCGGCGTAAAAGAGTTTTTCTCCAAAGAAGTAAAAATTCCCTTCTTTTATTTTTCCGGACTTGTAATCGACTATTCTTATATAATCTCCGCACACGTCCACTCTATCGACTATTCCACGGATTTTATATTCTTTGTCGCCGTCTATAATCTTTATAGGAAGAAATTCTTTGCCTTCTCCAAAGGCTATTTCTGCCCCAAAAGGTAAAAAGTTACTGTTTTTATAACTGCCGTAAATTTCTTCGCATACTTTAATTGCTTCCGTCTTTAACATTTCGAAAGCCGTTACGTATTGCTTCTTTTTTAAATACTTAGAGTAATCGTCCTTAGAAATCTCTTTGTCGAAAATTTCTTCCGCTTCTTTTTCTACGGAAAAACTCTCTTCTTTGCCGACTTCTTTTACTTTGTTTACGAAGTTTTCGAGAACGGAGTGCAAAATGCTTCCGTATTGGTTTGCTTGAACGTTTCCGTCTTCGTCTTCTTTAATCTTTAAAGCGTGCTTTAAAAAACTTTTATAAGGACATGCAAAATAATCCTCGAGCGTAGTTACGCTGAGTTGAGAGTTGTAAAAACACAAATCGTTTACTTCTTCGTCGCTTACGTTAAGCGTAAAAGACGCCTTTCCGTTAATTTTTTCTAAAATCTTTTCTACTTTTAAAAGTCGCTTTTCGTCGTTTAGCTTACTTAAAGCTTGGTAATATGCAGAAAGGTTTTCGATAGAAGTATTTTCTTGTGTTTTAAAAGCGTTTGCTTCTTTTATAAAGCTCTTTAATGCAGGTTTTGGGCTTAAATATCCAATAACGCTATTGGTTTTTCCGTCCTCGTAGCCTTCTTCTGATAAGCTTAAAGTCTGTGCATCGTCTATACCGTCGTGCATTTCTAAATTAAATATTCTTATTATCTCGTCGATAACGCAACTGGCAACGTCTTCTTTTCCTTTATAATCCAAAACGCTATAGCTTAAAAAGAGTTTTTTGCCAAAAGAGATAAGCGACATGCACACCGATTCTTTTTGCCTTTTGTTTACTATTTTTATCTTTGGCTCTATTACGACGTCTATGCCGTCTAATTTAAGCAAATCCCCGTCCGATAAAAACGCCACGTCCGCTTTGCGGAAAGGAACGTCCGACGACATGCCTGTCGCAAAGGTATAATCTGCAGAAACGTATCTCGACGACGCAAAATCTCCGATATATACGGCGTCGTAATATTGTGGAATTAAATTTATTTTACAAGAAGAAGACGCACTTTCTATAACGCTTAAAAACTCTTTTAAAGAAACTTTTTCTTCTCCTAAAATCTCTACTGTTTCTTTTAAAACGGTAGAAAATTTGTCAAACGCTTGCTCGTTAAACGCAACTTTTACGTTTTCTTTAAGCAAAGAAAGTTTTTCCGTAACCGTTTGCAAGTTTTGTTCTGCCTCGGCTTCTTTTAAAACTTCTGCTAAGACGTCCACGTGGTCTTTTACAAGTCCGCTTTTTAAAAATTTACTCGCCAAAGTTACAATTTTACTTCTTACTTCTTCGGCTTCTTTTAAATACGGAGAGTCTTCGGTAAAAGGTTCTTTTATAGATCTTCTCGTAACGGCAAAGGCGTTACAGTACGATGCAAAGGCGTCGGATTTTTTCTTGTCTTCTATCAAAATCCCCGACGAAGCCGTTTGCAAAACGCAATCCATATCGAAATTTTTTATTGCAACGCTTATTAAATCCTTTATAAATTTAATTAACGGATGATCGTAAAGAGATATTTGTTCGTCCACGTAATACGGTATGCCGTATTCTTTAAAAACACCCGTTAAAGCAATACGGTACGCCTGAAGATTGCCTGCTATTACGTTTACGTCCCTAAATCTTACGCCGTTTTCTTTTACGAGTAAAGATATTTGCTTTGCCACGTAAGATACTTCTTCGTAGTAATCCCCCGCACGATAAACGGTTACGTTTGAGGTTTTTTGAGAAACGGGAGGTTCTTCCGGTCTGAAAAGTTTACGTGTCAAAACTTCCGCTTCTTTGCAAAGCCCTGCCGAAGTTTCGATTATATCTAAAACCTGTCCGCTCTCCTTTAAAAACTGCAAAGTTTCGTTTAAATAAACGTCGGTGTTTTCTCCGGAAATAACCACGAAGCAACACTCTTTTGCCGTTTGCATAAAAGCTTTAAAAATCTCCGCACTTTGCCACGTTACCGAAGGGTATCCGCAAAGAATTACTTTCGTTTGGGGTATTTGTTTGCTTTTTCTTATTATCTCCGGCATAAGGGATAAATAATTATTGCCGTCGTAAATGTTGCCTTCTTCTAAATACCTTTCGTACTCGCTAAACACGACGTAAAGGTCGCTCAGTTTAGTTTTTAATACTCCGTTTGTCTTTTCTGTTGCAACCAACAAATCCTTGGGCTTTACACCTGCGCTTTTAAGTTGAGCGATAAGCTCGTAAACGCTTATTGCTAAATTTGGTTTTTCTTTTGCGTAGAGATACTTTAACTTATCTTTGTTGTCTAAAAGAATTTTTCTGACGACGATTGAAGAACTTCTGCTCGAAATTACGTTTTTTTCTTTTGCGTTATCCCGCATAAACAAATTAAACGAACTTACCTTGTGGTTAAATCCCCCACCACAAGCCTTTGCTATTGATTTTTCGAGAGCCATGGTAAATTTGTCCTCGCAAAAAACGGTAACTTTACTTTCTAAAGTTGCCGGCTCTTGCGCCACGAGTTTGGCTACTATTTCTTTTGCTTGTCCGTAATGCTTTGCGAGATATACCTTCATAAAGAAGCTCCTTAATATAGGTTTTACAAAAAAGTCTTAAATTCTTTTAAATAACGGTAGTTTTTATTTTGGTGGTTTTTACTTTTAAATGTCGGGGATTTAATCTTTCTCGACTTAAAACCTTTTAATAACTCTGTTTTAAAAATTTTAAATTATCGCCTTAAATCTTAAGTTTTTAAATTTTTAAATTTATTCAAAGTCTATTTAAATTTTTAGTTATTCCGGTTATTACACCTTCTTGCTTTTATCCGTCTTTTTTAATTATATCACAA
>JAZNFL010000116.1:0-2718 GCA_045589135.1 Christensenellaceae bacterium | reverse complement strand
GCAAACGATTATTGATATATATCAATATATTGTGCTATTTAATTAGTTTTCGCCTAAATATTGCACGATATACACAATTATAATTATTTATTGCTTGATTTTTACCAAAAAATAATTTATACTTATATGTATGTTATTGGCTTCATCTTTAGGGTTTTCTCCCTACGAAATTATTAGTTATTTAGGGAAATTTATTGCTCTTATGTTCGTGTTGTCTTTACACGAATTTGCACACGCTTTCGTTGCGTATAAAAACGGAGATCCCACGGCAAAGAATTACGGAAGATGTTCTATAAATCCTTTCGTTCATTTTGATATAGTTGGACTCGTTTGTTTTATGTTGTGTGGATTTGGTTGGGCAAAACCCGTACCAATAAACCCAAACAATTTTAACAAATACAAAAAAGGTTGTATAGAGGTATCTTTAGCCGGCGTAATAATGAATTATATTATATCTTTTTTGTGCTATCCTTTACTTATTCTTTCTTTGGCGTATTTGCCGGATATGCTTATGTTTGACGAGCTTATAGCGTGCGTATTTTTGTTTGGGTATTCTTTAAGCTTATGTTTTTGCGTGTTTAATCTTTTGCCTTTTTATCCTTTGGACGGATTTAATTTTATTGACAGTATATCAAAAAGAAAAGGCAAAGTCTTATATTTTTTAAGAGTTTACGGACAGTATATTCTTTTGGCGTTAATCCTTATAAATTGGCTCAGCACTAAGGTTTACGTTTTTGAATATATAAACGTTCTCGGTTGGGTTATGAGTTTTGCGATGGACGTTTTAGCTAAGCCGATTACGCTTTTTTGGGGGTTAATTTTTTAATGGCAGAATACAACGTGAAGGATTTTGAATCTTTCGTAGATTACGACACTCATATCGAAATGTTTGACGGTCCGCTCGATTTACTTTTATTTCTTGTAACTAAAGCGGAAATAGACATAAAAGACATTTTTGTGTCCGACGTCACAGATCAGTTTTTAAAATATATGGATTTGGTTGATAATCTTGATATAGAGAAGGCAAGCGAATACTTAAATATTGCCGCTACTTTATTAGAAATAAAGTCCAAAGCTCTTCTTCCTAAGGTAGAAGAGTTCGAAGACGTTTCTCAAGAAAGCCCGGAACAAGCCCTTATAAGAAAGTTAGAAGAATATAAGCTTTATAAAGACGCAAGTTTAAAGCTTAAGGATCAAGAAAACGTCGATAGATTTTATAAAGCCCCCGATCCTATGGCGGACGACGTAAGAATTATTTATAAGGATTTTAATTTAGAAGGGCTTATTTCTGCCTTTACAAATCTTTTAAACAAAGTAGATTTAAAAGAGAGAGAAAAGACCAATTTAAAAGAAATACCAAAAGAAGTTTTTACCGTTGCGGATAAAATTAGTCATATAAAAACCACTATGCTCGATAGAAAAGTTTGCAGTTTTTTTGAATTGTTTTCTAAATACGCAACAAAAAGCGAGTGTATAACGACCTTCCAAGCCATGTTAGAACTGTTAAAATTGCAATATATTAAGGTTGAACAAGGCGACGTTTTTGACGACATAACGGTAATATTGAGAGACGATTACAGTGAGGTAGAATTGACAGATGGAGAACTTAGCGAATATAATTGAGTCTATCGTTTACGTTTCCGGAAACAGTATAGCAATTAAAGATATTGCCGAAAAGTTAGAGGTTTCTGAAAAAGAAGTAACGGATGCTGCAAAAGATTTACAAAAAAAATATTCTGACCCGTGCGGATTACAACTTTTGATTTTTAACAAAAAATTACAATTTTGTTCAAATCCCGTTTATGCGGACTTCGTTGCTTCCGTGCTTAATCCCATTAAAGAGAGAGAATTATCCAGAAGCATGTTAGAAACCGCTGCTATTATTGCTTACAAACAACCCGTGACGAGAATTGATTTGGAAGAATTAAGAGGCAATAGCGAATATGCAATTCAAAATTTATTAAAACTTGGAGTTATAGAAATAGTTGGAAGAAAAGATGCGGTAGGTAGACCGGTTTTGTTTGGTACTACAGACGAGTTTTTAAAGAGATTTCAAATATCTTCTTTAGACGAACTTCCGGATTACGACGAACTTATCAATAAAATACAGACTCAAAACGCCGTAGATAGCAATTATCTTTACAAGAAGGACGAATATAAAGAAGAGGAAGAAACTTCTTTAGAACAGCCTACGACGGCTTTAAACGTAGAAACTGATCAAGAAGTAAAGATAGAAGAAGAGCAAGACGACTTTGAACTCGGTAATATAGAAGACGAAGAAATCCCAGACTTTTTGCAAGGAGAAGATTTAGAGATTATTGCTTAATTTAAAAATTAATTATTCATAATAAAAACACCAGTGATTCTTTTAGAGTTACCGGTGTTTTTTTATTTAAAATGTTTTAATAAATACTTTGTATAAAAAATTTTTGCTTGCAGATATTATTCTTATGATTGCAATAGGTATCGTAATATCTATTTTGTTGATAATATTTACGCCAATTTATTTAAAAATTTATTTTTATGCGGACGTAAAAAACAGAAAGGTGTTTTTTGCATGTTATTTTTTTCATTATATTAAAATAATAAGTGGTTATGCAGAAGTTGACGCAAGCGGGATTACTGTACACGTTGGAAGAAAAACTGCCTTTATGGTTGAATTTTCGCAATTGATAGATACAGGTAAAAAATTTAGCAAAATAAAAAGCATAGAGTTTT
>JAZNFL010000115.1:0-12062 GCA_045589135.1 Christensenellaceae bacterium | reverse complement strand
CGCCTAAAATTATTGTAAAAACAACGACTGTTTTTTATAAATATTATAAAACAAACGGACTGCAAAACTATTTGCAGTCCGTTTAAATATAGATATAAATTGTAAGTAAATTTTGTATTTGGGTGATTATTGCTTATTTTCGACTATAGTAGAATTTGTTGCAAATCTGACAACCGAAGCAATTGCAGACTCGCAATTGGTCTTAGAAGTATATCCTTCGCCTATACAAAGGAGCATTTTTCTCGCATTGTAGAGTTTAAAGTTCCAATTGCCGTTTTTGTCTTGCTTAATATCAAAGTTGTTGCTCTCTACGTTTTTCTTAATGGTGTCAATGCCCGATCTTATTCCGTTTAAAGAAGCGTAGTATTCGGTGTTTAAAATAACGACGCCGTTGTTTGCTTTAAGTTGAGCCGTGTACCAGGTCTTTTCTCCTTCGGTTAAAGCAGAGATAACCCATTTCCCTGCAACTTTGTCCGTTTTGACCGATATATTTACGGGGGCTGTGGACATTCTCGTTTCTAAAGTATCCAAAGTTTCTTTAGTTGTAAGATCGGAAACCGTTGCGGTTTCGGAAAACTTTTTAACGGAAGCTATTGCCGATTCGCAATTTACTTTAGAAGTGTAACCTTCGCCAAGACATAAGAGCATTTTGTTAGAACTGTAGAGTTTAAAGTTCCAATTGCCGTTTTTATCTCCTTTAAAAGAAAAGTTGTCTTCGGCAATATTCTTTTTTACGTTGTCAAGACCGGATTTTACCCCAGATAAAGTCGTGTAGGATTCTAAATCCAACAAGGTTTCTCCATTGTTTGCTTTAAGTCTTGCGGTGTAGTAACGTGTTTGTTTTTCGTCGAGATACGAATAAATTATCCATTTACCACTGTTTTTAGTTGTGGCTTTTTGCTTTGTCTTCTTTTCCGTGTTGGCAGGAGGTTGGGACGTAGGCTCTTTAGTGGTTGGTGTAGTTGCCGTTTCTTTTTTGGGTGGATTTACGCTTGCCGTAGGAGCTGTGGTAGGTTTATTAGTCGTCTTTGCTTCTTCTTGTTTATTGTTTGTTTCCGTTTCTACAGAAGTGGTTTTTTGTTGACTGCTTGCAGTCGTGACGCTTTGTTTGTTTTCTTCCGTTTGCTTTGGAGAAACTTCTTTGGAAGTTTTGTTTGCGTTATCCGTTTGCGTCAAAGTAGGCTTATTTTCTGTGGTTGTTTTAGGTTTATCGTCTTCGGTAGTCGATTTGTTTTCTTCTGTAGTAGATTGCTTTTTGTCTTCTGTTTCCGGAAAGAGCGGTTGACTTTCTATGCGGTGCATTCTTTTACGCCATAAAATAATTATTACGCTAAATAAAATTATTGCTATGACCGTTCCTATACCCAACCAAAAAATCTTTGGCTCTGATTGGAAGTATTCTATAAGTTTATTCATATAATTCTCCGTTAATTAATTTTTGTCAGTAATAAGATTATAAAGGTTTTTTTATAAAATATCAAGAGTTTATTTCAAAAAATAGTTTTTTTGTCAAAAATGTGTTATTATATAATTATAGGTGCAGTTTTAAAAAACTGCATGGGTAAAAATGCTGTAAGTAAAAAGAGCAAGGAGAAAGACATGTCTAAGATTTACAATGTGATAATTGTCGGTGGGGGTTTTTCTGGATTAATTTGTGCAATAAAACTCTCTAAACGTTATAAAGACGGCGTTTTATTGATAGAAAAACTTGACAGGGTAGGCAAAAAAATCCTTGCGACGGGCAACGGCAGAGGTAATTTGACTAACGAAAATTTGTCTGTAAATAATTACCACGGTCAGCACCCTTTTTTTTGCAGTTACGCTATAGAAAAATACGGCAACGATTCTTTGATAAACTTTTTTAGACAGTTAGGTCTTATTGCCGTAAAAGAAAACGGAAAGTATTATCCGTCGGGGTTTCAGGCATCTGCAATAAACGACGTTTTACGATTAAAACTATCAAGTTTAAACACCGATATTATCACCGGGGCAAAGGTGGTAGACGTCAAAAAGAAAGGAAAAATATTTACCGTAACCACGGAAGATTTAAAGAGTTACGATTGCAAAAAGGTAATTTTAGCAACGGGCGGAAAAGCCCAAAAACAATTTGGTACGGACGGCAGTGCGTACGAGTTAGCAAAAAAACTCGGACATAAGGTCACGGAGCTGTATCCGTCGCTTGTTCAAATAAAAACCAAGCCGGAACTTATCAAAGGATTAAAAGGCATTAAGCAAACGGCAAAACTCTCTCTTATAAAAGGCGGTAAAGAAGTCTTTTCTACGGTGGGAGATTTGCTGTTTACCGAATACGGTATTTCCGGAGATAGTGTTTTTAGACTTTCGGCGTATTTAGAAGGCGATAAAGATTCTTCCGTAAAGATAGAGTTTTTACCGGAGTTTTCTTTACAAGATATACAGTCTGTATTGTTAGAAAAAATTAAAAACCTACCGTATCTTACGGCAGAAGATTTAATGACGGGTATAGTAAATAAACAACTCGGCAAGCTTATTTTAAAGAGTGTCGGAATAGAAAAACTTTCCGAACAAGTCAAACAGTCTTGGGCGTCTATTGTCGCAGAAAGGTTAAAAAACTTTATATTGCCCGTTACCGGAACTCTCGGTTTCGATTACGCTCAAGTTACCCACGGTGGAGTAAATACCGAAGAAGTCGACAGATTGACCATGCAATCTATATTGGTAGATGGACTGTTTTTTGTGGGAGAAGTTTTAGATATAGACGGAGATTGCGGTGGATACAATTTGCAATGGGCTTATTCTTCCGCAATAGTTGCATCGGAGGCGATTATCGATGAGTATTTTAACTAACGTAAAACTCAGTCTTAACGAAGACGAGAGTTTGTTAAAGGTAAAATGTGCCAAACTTGCGCATTGTTCGGTAAACGATATAAAAAGTTTAAAAATAATAAAAAAATCAATTGACGCAAGGGATAAAACCTCCATAAAAATTGTTTATTCGGTAGAGATAAACGGAGATTGCACAAAATATACTCCTAAGACTTTTAACACTTCTTCTAATGCAAAGATAATAGTCGTCGGCAGTGGACCGGCAGGGCTTTTTTGCGCACTTACCCTTGCGAGATACGGATTAAAACCAATCGTTATAGAGAGAGGTGCGAGCGTAGAAAAAAGAAAGTCCGTTTGCGACGGATTTATAAAGACTTTGTGTTTGGATCAAAATACCAACGTTCAATTTGGAGAAGGAGGAGCAGGGGCTTTTTCCGACGGAAAGTTAAATACGGGCGTCAAAGATCCTTTGATAAAATCCGTTTTAAGGGATTTCGTATACTACGGAGCTCCCGAAGAAATAGAATATGACAGTAAACCACACGTCGGCAGTGATAAACTTCCTATTGTAGTAAAAAATATTAGAGAAGATATAATTAAGCTTGGCGGAGAGTTTAAGTTCGAAGAAATCGTAAAGGGTTTAAAGTTTAACGGCGACAGAGTTACGTCGGTCGTTACCGACAAAGAAGAATATCCTTGCGACGACGTAGTCTTTGCAATTGGACACAGCGCAAGAGATACCTTTAAAATGCTTTCTTCTTACGGAATAAAAATGGAGCAAAAGGATTTTGCGGTAGGGTTTAGAATAGAACACCTTCAAAAAGCCATCAACCAAAGTCAATACGGTAAATTTTACGACAATCCAAAACTCGGCTCTGCAGATTATAAACTCGTAAGCCACGCACACAGTAAAAGCGTATTTACTTTTTGTATGTGTCCGGGTGGCTTCGTAATGCCGGCAACAAGTCAAGACGGTTGCGTCGTTACCAACGGAATGAGTTTGTATGCAAGAGACGGAGTAAATGCAAACAGTGCGATAATAGCACAAGTCGGCAGAGAGGACTTTGGCTCAGACGACGCTTTGGCCGGGGTAAGATTTCAAGAAGAATTAGAGAGATCAGCTTTTTTAGCGGGTGGCGGAAATTATAAGGCACCGGTAAGTTTGGTAGGAGATTATCTAAAAGATAAAGTTTCTTATAGATTAAACGGTGTTACGCCTTCTTATCCGATAGGGTATAATTTTTATCCCATAGGAGAGCTTTTACCGGCAAACGTCAATCAAGCGATAAAGCTTTCTTTGGTTGATATGGATAGAAGATTAAAGGGTTTTGCCGACGAAGGGGCTGTTTTGTCGGCGATAGAAAGTAGAACTTCTTCTCCCGTTAGAATTTTAAGAAAAGAAGACAGATCGAGTTGTTCTGTAGAAAATTTATACCCTGCGGGAGAAGGCGCAGGGTACGCCGGAGGAATTACCAGTGCGGCGGTTGACGGAATAAAAGTCGCAAATTCAATAATAAATAAGTATTTAGATTAAATCGCAGAAAAACGATTTTAGTAGCGCTCGTTTGCAAGGTAAGTCGTTTTGATTAAACAAAGTTTAATTATATAGAAGTCGTATAGTTTTTGTAGAGATAAAGATATATAAAAATTGCAAATTAAGATTTTAAATTAAACAATCGAACAAAGCAAACAAGTCTATGTATAAAAAAGGAGAATTGTCATGAGAAAAAGTTTAAAACCAAAAGCCTATATATATCCGTTGCCGGTGCTTATAATAGGTACGTACGACGAAGAGGGAAACGCTAACGCAATGAACGCAGCTTGGGGTACGGTTTCGGATACGGCGCAAGTTTCTATATGTATATCTAAGACACATAAAACCGCCAAAAACTTTTTAAAAACCAAGGCGTTTACAGTTGCAATTGCAGACGCAAACAACGTTAAGCAAGCAGATTACGTAGGAGTCGTTTCGGGTAACAACCAAAAGGATAAACTATCTAAAGTGGGTTGGCACACGCAAAAGAGCGACAAAGTAAACGCTCCTATTATACAAGAATTACCACTTGTTTTAGAGTGTAAATTGGTGTCTTACGATCAAGAAACCGAGATATGCGTCGGCGAGGTCGTAGGCGTTTCCGTAGACGAAGCTATTTTGGATAAAAACGGAAAAATAGATTTAAACGTATTTAAGCCAATAGCTTTCGATTGTGATACCCATAACTATTATAAGCTCGGAGAAGTCGTCGGAAAAGCTTTCGTCGGCGAGTTATAATTTTTATAATTTTGTTTACAAAAAGTTATATTTATTTGTAGCGTTTATTGTAAAGTTGGCAAATTAATAAGTATCACCACAACGGTTTATGATCTTATTTGTGGGTTGTATAATATGTGCTTAAAGCAAAGTTTTATTAAGGAGAGGTCAAAAAATGGCTTTTGGGATAATTGTTATAAACGGGTATTCTTTTAGCAAAAACCAAAAATATCAACATGATCGAATGGTCGAAGAATTAGAAAACTTAGGAGTAAAAACACAAACGGTAAAAAGCGACGGTTTACTCGTAAAGATAGAAAAAGACAATTTGACGACAATTATGCCTAAATGCGACTTTGTGTTGTTTTTTGATAAGGACGTACATTTGTCGCACTCGTTAGAAAAACTCGGTTATAAGCTTATAAACAATGCAAGAGCAATAGAGAACTGCGACGACAAAATGCGCACTTATTTAGAACTTGCAGGGTGTGGAGTAAAACTTCCTAAAACAATCTCTTCTCCCCTTATGTACGTAGACGGAAGCGGAAAAGATTTCGTTTTTAGAGTGGAGAAAGAATTAAAATTTCCTATAGTGGTAAAAGAAGTTTACGGCTCGTTAGGAAAAGAAGTTTATCTCGCTAAGGACGAACAATCTTTACAAGAGTTAAACGAAAGGTTAAAAAAAGTTCCGCACGTCTATCAAGAGTTCGTCGGCAAAGGTGGCGAAGATATAAGAGTTATCGTAATCGGCGGAAAGGCAATATGCGCCATGAAGAGAAAAAATCAAAATGATTTTAGATCCAATATCGAACTCGGCGGAGTAGGAGAAAGCTATCCTTTAAACTCTCGGATAACCGAAATATGCGAAAGGGTTGCAAAAAGATTGAACTTAGACTATTGTGGGGTAGATTTACTTATCGACGGAGAGGATTTTGTCGTTGGAGAAGTAAACTCAAACGCATTTTTTGGTGGTATGGAAACTTGTACGGGCGTAAACGTCGCAAAAATTTTTGCTGAGCACGTCGTAAGTGCGTTACAAAAAGGCTAAAGGCGTAATATTATTGTCAAAAAACAAATCGAATTTTTAAGAGCGTAAAGCGGTATTATATGCTTATTTTTGCAGTAAAAAATTCAAATAATTAAGCGCAATTTAATTTTTTAAAAAATTACCTTTACAAAAATAAAAAAATATGTTATTATAAATGCAGACGGAATGTTCTGCATTTTTTAAAATTCAAAATCTCAAGAATAATAGGCGATTTTAAGTTTTTTTAAGACAAGCCGTCGCCACTATTTAATTTTTTACAAATTCTTTAAGGAGAAGTATGGTAACAGTAAAATATATCGGTCACTCTTCGTTTTATTTAAAGGGAGAAGAGTTTTCCGTCGTTTTAGATCCGTTTTCGTCTATAGGATACGAAATGCCGAATATAAGTGCGGATTTTTGCGTTTCTTCTCACGGACACTTCGATCACAATAATTTTTATAGCGTCAATAGCAAAAGAGAGATTACCGATTCTTACGGGGCTTTTCGTGCGGTAAAGACCTTCCACGACGAGTGTGGAGGAGCAAAGCGAGGGGATAACAACGTTTTCGTGTTTACCTTGGACGGAATTACTTTTTGTCATATGGGAGATATTGGTCAACCTTTAGACGAAAAAATCGTTAAAGAAATCGGTAAAGTAGACGTTTTGTTTTTGCCCGTTGGCGGAACTTATACCATAGACGCCAAAGAAGCTTTAAAATACGCAAAGGCAATCAATCCCAAAATCGTCGTGCCTATGCATTTTAAAACGGCAAATAGCAATATAGACGTAGTAGGACCACAAGAATTTTTAGATTTGGTAGAAGATTTCGAGAGTGTAGGCGATACTTTTACCCTTAAAGAGGTCGCTTCTGTCGAGAAATTTATAACCGTTTTAATGAATATAGATTAATTTGGAGAAATTATGTATACAAAAGAAAGTTTAAACGTTGCTAACATATATCAGTTGAGAAGAATTTTAAGAGAACTCGGCGGAACTCCCGGTACAAAAAACTCCTCTATGCTGTTAGAAGAAATAATAAAAATCCAAAATGGAGAAATTTCTCCCCAAAGAAGCAATAGAGGAAGAAAGGCAAAAAATGCAGAAATAAACACCGGTTATTCGATAAAAGAAGAAGAGTTTGTACAAGAAGAGGATTTTTCGGAAATAGAAGTTTGCGACACGGTAAGTTTTTACAACGCAGACGTTAAAGGAATTCTTAAAACTGTAGGCTTAAAAGAAGGAGAATTGGTTCGTTTGCAGGCAGAAAAACCCGTAAAAAGAGTTTTTATTAGCAAAGAGATGATAAATAGATTTTCCTTAAAACAAGGGGACGAGATTTGTGGAAACGCCGAAGTAAAAGATGGCAAAGCGTACTTGTATAACGTCGATAAAGTCAACGGTAAAGAGTTGTCTTTCCCGTTAGAAAGGTTAAATTTTGACGAATTACCTACTTTTTATCCAAACCAAAAAATTTCTCTTTACGACGGCAACAACGCATTTTTAAAAGGAATAGATTTGTTTTGTCCAATAGGTAAAGGACAAAGATGCGTCGTAAGTTGTCCGCAAAGGGCAGATTATTCTTATTTTTTATTACAAATTGTAAAATCTCTTAACAAAAATTATCCAAACACCAAAGTGGTAGTTTTGCTTGCGGGAGAAAGACTGGAAGAGATATCCGAGTATTTGCAAGAAGTTAAAGGAGAGGTTTATTACACCACTTTTGATCAATCTTCCCAAGAGATAATTGCAATGGTGGAGATTTGTATTGATAGAGCAAAAAGACTTGCAGAAGAAGGCAACGACGTAGTTTTAATAGTCAATTCTTTAATGCGTATATTTTTAGCGTATGATAAAACGGAAAACTTATCTTTAAAACCAAGTAGCGATAAGGTTAATTTTTTTAATGGGGTTAAAAACGTTTTATCAGTAGCAAAAAACGTCAAAGAAGGCGTAAGCTTGACTTTAATTGCCGTTTCGGAATTGCTTAGCGGTGATAATTTTACCGCTTATTTAGACAAATCTATAGAAATGATTGCAAATTCTAAAATAGTGTTAAAAGAAGGTTTTTCTAAATACGATACTTTGTCCAAGATAGATTGGAACAACAGTTACACTCAAAGAGATAGAGATTTAATGTCGAAAGAAGAATACGAGAAAGTTTGTCAATTAAAAAAGTTAAATCCACTTAAAGGGATAGTTTTTAAGGAAGAAGACGTTTTATAATTAAGTAGAGCATTGCGATAAAACGCACGTGTTTTAAAATTAAATTTTTTAATGTTAAAAATATGCGTCTAAAAGTTGACTTTAAAACGGGAGATAAATCCAATAAGATAAAATATTATTGCGAGGCATTAAAAAGCATTACAATAACGTTTTTAAAGATAAAAAGACGTAACGGATTGTAATATTTCTATTCCGTTTGGGCAAGTGTCATATAATCTTTCGGGGTGGAATTGCGTTAGATAAATCGGCAAGGTAGAGTGTCTTACGGCTTCTATTACGCCGTCTTTAGTTACGCACTCGATAATAAGACCGTTACCTAATTCTTTTACGGCTTGTCGATGAGCGGAGTTTACCGTTAATTCTTTGCCGAAGTTTTTATATAAAACGGAGTTTTGGGTGCATATTATTTTATGTAAAGAATCTTTGCCCTTTATCTGTTTATGCTCGACGGAAGAATTTATCTTTTTTTCTAACGAACCTTTAAAAAAGATGTTTACGAGTTGCATACCTCTACAAATCCCTATAATAAGGCGTTTGGAAGAGGTAAATTTTTCTGTCAAAGAGAGTTCTTTTAAATCTCTTTCTAAATCGACGTCTTGGCAAAAATCCAAAGTTTCTCCGTATAGATGAGGATGAACGTCCCCACCACCACAAAGGACCAAAGCGTCGCAGTTTTGGGATTTTTTTACGTCGTAAGACATTGTTACGTTGCAGTTTAAACGCTTAAAAGCGTTTAAATAGTTGGCATGGATACTTTCTTTGCCAAAAATAAAAACATTATACATAGAACATTTATACTTACAAAGGATTATTTTTATGAAAAAATTAAACAAGATAGGCATGGTTGTCGCAATGCGCAAAGAAGTTGCACCCATGCTCGAAAGAATTGCAAATATCCAAAAAGAAGAAAAAATCGGTGCGTATAACGTTTGGATATACGAAGTCGGCGATAAACAAATTTTTATGGTAGAGTCCGGAATAGGAGAAATTTTTGCAGCTGGAGCAACCGAACTTTTAATAGTTAAATACGGAGTAGAAGCAGTTATAAATTTTGGCGTATGCGGATCTTTGACGGAAGACTTGGGACTTTTAAATACCGTAGTCGTAAGTGGAGTTGTTCATTACGATTTCGATACGTCTCCAATAGACGGATGCGAAGTCGGCAGATATATGCAGTTTCCTACCGTCACCATACCTTGCGACGAAGAAATGCTTTCTTTGGCAACATCTTTAAATCCACAGTTAAAAACAGTAATTTGTGCTTCTGCGGATAAGTTTGTTGCGGACCAAACAATAAAAGAAAATTTGCATAAAACCTACGGTGCATCCATATGCGAAATGGAAAGTGCAGGGGTTTTACTTACGTGCATAAACAACTCCGTGCCCGCTCTTATCATAAAAGCCGTATCAGACGGAAAGGGCGGAGCAGAAGACTTTAAAAAGATGGTTTTTAGAGCGTCGGAAGAATATATAGATCTCGTATTAAAATTAATAGCAAAAATTTAACTTTCGTCAAACGATTGACATTTGCTTTATTTAAGTTTATTATTAATAAGAAGTTTTTATTATCGACATAAAATAAATGCCTTTTACGGCGCTTATTAAGTTTACTTTGGAGAAATATTATGGCAGAATTAATGAACGGTTTAAAAAGAACGGCAATGTGTGGAGATTTCCGCATGAATAACGTCGGAGAAGTTGCTGTCGTTATGGGTTGGACGCAAAGACGTAGAAATCTCGGCAGTTTGATCTTCGTAGATTTAAGAGATAAAACGGGTATCGTGCAGATAGTTTTCGACCAAAGCACTCATCCGGAAATTTTTAATAAGGCAGAAGCAATTCGTTCGGAATTTGTTTTGGCTGTAAAAGGAAAGGTTAGAGAAAGAGAGTCAAAAACGACAAAAATTCCAACGGGAGATATAGAGATCGTCGCAGAAGAACTTTATATCGTAAACGAAGCTTCTACTCTTCCTTTCGAGATAACGGACAACACTAACGTAAACGAAACTTTACGTCTTAAATATAGATATCTCGATTTAAGAAGAGGGGATTTACAAAGAAAGTTAATAACGAGAGCAAAGATTGCAAGCGTTGCAAGAAGAAGTTTAGAAGACATAGGTTTTATGGAAATCGAAACTCCAATTCTCGGCAGATCCACTCCGGAAGGAGCAAGAGATTATCTCGTTCCGTCAAGAGTGCACGAAGGATGTTTTTACGCTCTTCCTCAATCTCCACAACTTTACAAACAACTTTTAATGATATCCGGTTACGACAGATATTATCAAATTGCAAAGTGCTTTAGAGACGAAGATTTAAGAGCAAACCGTCAACCGGAATTTACTCAAATAGACGTAGAAATGAGCTTCGTAGAAAAAATCGAAGACGTAACTTATCCTATCGAAGGCGTTATAAAAGCTATTTTTAAAGAAACTTTAAATATGGATCTCGGAGAAGGTCACTTTAAGACGATGACGTACAAAGAAGCCATGACTTCTTACGGTACGGATAAGCCCGACACGAGATTTGGCATGAAGATAGTAGATTGCTCGGATTTATTCGTAAATTCTACCTTTAAAGTATTTACCGACGCTTTGGCAATCAATATTGCCGATGGGATGGTAAAAGGCAGTGTAAGAGCAATAAACGGCAAAGGTCTTGCAAATAAATTATCCAGAAAAGAAATCGACGCATTGGTCGAGCTCGCTAAAACCTTTGGAGCAAAAGGTCTTTGTTGGATGAGTCATCCGGTAGGCGAGCCTATTAAGTCTTCTATAATGAAGTTCTTAACGGAAGAAGATATAAAAGCTATAACCGAAAGAACAAACTTCGAAGAAGGCGACGTTCTTTTCTTTGCAGCAGACAAAGATTACGTTGTATTTAACACTTTGGGCGGACTTCGTTTGCATTTGGCAGAAAAGTTCTCTTTGATAGACAAAAATACTTACGACATACTTTGGGTAACGGAATTCCCTATGTTCGAGTATAGCGAAGAAGAAGAAAGACTTATGGCTGTACACCATCCGTTTACCGCTCCTATGGACGAAGACTTACAAGTTCTCGATACCGAGCCTGTAAAGGCAAGGGCAAAAGCTTATGACCTCGTAATAAATGGTCAAGAAGCAGGCGGTGGATCTATAAGAATCCACAACAAAAAAGTTCAAGAAAAAATGTTCTCTATTTTAGGCTTTACTCCGGAAGACATCGAGGCAAAATTCGGATTCTTCGTAAAGGCTTTCGAGTATGGAACTCCTCCTCACGGCGGACTTGCTTTTGGTCTTGACAGATTGGTAATGCTCATTACTAAGACGGATTCTATAAGAGACGTAATAGCTTTCCCTAAGGTACAAAACGCATCCGACCTTATGAGTGACGCTCCAAACACCGTAGAAGAAAAACAACTTAAAGAACTTTATCTTGCGATAGACTTACCACAAAAAGAGTAATTTGCAAAATAAAGAAACTTAAATAACAAAATTAAGCACTGCATTTTTGCAGTGCTTTTGTAAACGTACGTTTGTGTTTTATTGCAAGTAGTATATTTTGGATTAAATATAAAAGACGCAAATATAACGAATAAAATTCTACGGTGAAATTTTAGTAAAAATTTGCGTCTTTGCAAAAAAATCATTGACAAAAAATTTAATTTGATTTATATATACTTTATACGGTGCGTTTGCAGACATCAAGATTAAGGATATATAAAATAATAGTTTTGTGTTTGACATTAAATGTTCTTTTTTTAAATATATTAAAAT
>JAZNFL010000114.1:0-1556 GCA_045589135.1 Christensenellaceae bacterium | reverse complement strand
AATAAACACAGGAGGAATTTGGCATGAAAAAATTAAAATATTTACTTGCGATGATGCTTGCCGTAATTTTGGTTTTTAGTTTTAGTGGATGTTACGTAGTTTCTGCACAAAAAATGAGTAACCTTAAAGGTACGTATAAGCTTACGTATTATACTCGTACGCCAAAATACGAAAGAAGAGAAGGGTACGTTCCAACAACATACAATTATATAGAAGACGAAAAATACTTATACGAGGATTATCTTGTAGTAACCGGCACGGGCACGGGGTATTACGTTCATAAAGAAGCAGGAGAAGAAGCTTACAGTAAAGAAGTAACTTTGTCGTACGAATACGATAAAGAAGAAACGTCTAAAGTTTCTTACGTTATTTATAACGACGCATTAACCGTAAATTCTAACAGCGGAATAAACAGACTTGGCGTCAGCAAAAACAGATTAAATTATTCCTTAATGGCAATAGATTATACAGAACTTATAACAAAGCGAAAAATGCGTTCGGAAGCAATAACCGTCCGCTGGGAAAAGGTAAGTAGTTCGACGACGCTTTCTCATGCAGAAAAAGAGCTTGGAAAGTTTAAACAATACGATTATAATTCCTTTGCGGTAAAAGGAATATACGAGTTTAACACTTCGATAGAAATAGAAACAGGCAACTATTTAGAGTTGGATTATCAATATTATTTTTACGTAATAGATACGGCTAAGGATTTGGCGACGGTTACAGAGTATTACGCTTTAAAAGAAACCCCTACGGTGCAAGTTAAAAACACTTACGTTTTAAGCGAATCGCAAGATTGGTCGAGCCTTACGATAAACGGAACGGTTTGGACGGTCGACGAGATGTGGAAAAACTATTATTACAGCCAAGACGGCGGTGTAAAAAATCAAATTAGCCGTGTAAGTCAAGATATTACGCAAGAGTCTTTAGAGTGGTTAGTACAAAACCGTATGCCTATAGAATAATAGTTGACGAGTTGTCTATTGGCGGTTAATTAAGCCTTTATAAACGGACTTAAAACGAGGTAAAGATAAAAATTTGCCGTTATAAAGTGGTTGTTTGACGATTAAAAAGCAAAACTAAAAAACGTTATAGTTGTGGCGTAGCGATAGTTAATATCGCTACGCCGTTAATTTTGGGGAGTTTTGTATTAAACGTTTGGCTTTAAAATCAAAAAATAAGGCAACGAAAATAAATTGTAAAGCAATTAAACAGTCAAAATTTTAAATAAAAAGTAAAATAAAAGTATAACGGAATTTTTTGGGGTTTTGTGTTAAATATTTGACTTAAAAAATCAAAATATATAAGGCAACGAAAATAAGTTGTAAAGCAATTAAACAGCCAAAATTTTAAATAAAAAGTAAAATAAAAGTATAACGGAATTGCGATAATTTTTATCGCAATTCCGTTATTTTTATATAGCTCCGTTATTGTTTATATAGCGAAAACTTATTGTTTATATAGCGAAAACCTATAGCGAAGCCTTCGTTATAAAAAAAATACCAACCTTGATTTCTCAAGATTGGTATTTGACCAATTGGTGCACCTTCAGGGAC
>JAZNFL010000113.1:0-3042 GCA_045589135.1 Christensenellaceae bacterium | reverse complement strand
CAATGGACAGATCCGAACTATCGAAAACCAAATACTGACCTGCTGAAGACAAAGAAAAAGCCACGGATCATAAAACCCGTGGCAAAAATATTTATCTCCCCGACAAATTGGAATTTATTTAATTTCTACATTCTCAACTTTGACCCTGAACATAATGAAATGTTCCATACCAACAGCACCAAATCTTTGTTGTAAAATCGGACATTCTTCAAGCATTCTTTGTTTTAAGTCTTTATCATTACATTCCACTGCAAGTCCAGTAATCCTAATCCATTCTCTTGTTGTTGGTTTCTTTGCAACAATCTGTATGTGTTCGTTTTCTCTCATTTGCTTGTGTGCTTGGTTCATATCATTGGTGGATAAATATAAATCTTCTCCCACTTCCATTATAGCGCCAAAAGGTCTGCCTGAGGGATACTCACCATTGATAGATAACACAAAGAAAGAGCCACATTCTTTCTAAAATTCGTATGCTTTACTCATATCAAATCACTCCTCGTCAAATTCTTATTTATCGATGACTTTATTATAGCATAAAATTAACTTTCATTCAATTTATTTTTCACGGGTAGAAGAAAACTCGACTTTTAATAAGTCGAGTTTTATAAGCTGTTTAATTAATTCCCCAATAAAAACCCCATAACTTTTCGTTAGTCTTTTTTATCGGTAAATTATAAAAAATTAAATCTATTTTGTTTATTGGGGGGTTAAATCAATAGATAAAAACGATAGTGTAAATATCTCTGTCAACTCTTGCTATTTTAGCCCCGAGAGCATAAGCTGCTCCGGTTAAAAGATCCAAAACTCTTTGAAAGGTTTGATCGTTTAATTCTACCATGTTTACCGTAACGTCTATATGAGATTTAAGCATATCGATTATGTCTTGAACGTCGTTAAACGATCTCGGATAAACCGTTGGTGGTTGAGATTTGTTTGGGGTTTGAGGTTGAAACTGTTGTTGATTTTGTTGTTGTGGTTGTTGCTGTTGTTGAGCTTGTTGTGGGGCTTGAGGTTGTTGAGGTTTGTTTTTTACCTTCTTTTTTTCTTTAGTTAAAAAAATATCACTAAGCTTCATATCGATCACCACAAAACGTTTTTTATATAAATAATATAATTCTTTTAGGCGTTTTTGTCAAGGCTTTTATTGTTAAAAAGCGTCTTGAAAAAATAAAAACCGTTGCAAAGTAGCAACGGTTAAAAATTCAAAATACTGTGCATTCTTTTTTGTGATACACTACCGAAGCGGTAACAAAGCAGGTTACTCCGTTAAAGCTACCTTATGGCACATAGAACAAATTCGCTTAGTGCTGCTATATTCCTATCCTGACACGGTTCACGACAGACTATTGCATAAGACCTTAACATCAACATCCCTTACTTTGCGCAGCCAACCATAACATATCCCGAGAAAGACGTTCAGCCTTGCTGTAGTGGATTGCAAGTACAGGGCACCACTAGCTCCCCGCCTAGCACAGCTCTATTATTTTAACCTAAATTAGCAAAATAATCAAGCGAATTAAACCATTATTTAATAAAATCGCTTTACAGAATATAAAAAATTTGTTAAAATATTACTGTCGTAAAAGTTGCAATATATCACACAAATAGATATTTTGCGATTTATACGGTATTTTGATAATTAAAGTAAAAATAGCGTAGAAGGAAACACGCTTTGCTTACAAACGCTTTTAGCGAGTGGCGTACGGTGCGAGGTCATAAGAAGGTTGTTTGCAAGGTATCATTCCGGAGCTTGCGGAAGAATAGAGTAGAACCGCACGGTAAGCCCGTCAAAGCGAAAGAGAGCGTATAGGTTATTCCTATGCGAATTAGAGTGGTACCACGGAATCCCCGTCTCTAAGTTAGAGATAGGGGTTTTTTATTGTTACATTTCTTTGGTGTTTTATAAATTTCGTTTTATAGGGTAAAATGGTAAACAAGCATTAAAAATTTTTAATAGGAGTAGGAGATTGTTATGTATAAAAAGGTAGACACTTCACTTAACTTTTTAGACAGAGAAAAGGAAGTAATTGAATTTTGGAATCAAAATAACGTTTTCGAAAAGAGTATAGAAGCAACGCAAGGTGGAGAAGAGTTCTGTTTTTACGACGGTCCTCCAACGGCAAACGGCAAGCCTCATATCGGTCACGTTTTGACCAGAGTTATGAAGGATATAATCCCTCGTTATAAGACGATGAAGGGAAAACACGTTCTCCGTAAGGCAGGTTGGGACACCCACGGTCTTCCGGTAGAATTAGAGATAGAAAAAAAGCTCGGTTTAGATGGCAAAAAAGATATAGAAAATTACGGAATCGAGCCTTTTATTAAAAATTGTAAAGAAAGCGTATTTAAGTATACCGACGAATGGAAAAAGATGTCCGACAGAATCGGTTACTGGGTTGATATGGACAATCCGTACGTAACCTATCACGATAATTATATCGAATCCGAATGGTGGGCTCTTAAAACCATTTACGAAAAAGGTCTTTTATATAAAGGTCATAAGATCGTTCCGTATTGTCCTCGTTGCGGAACTGCTTTGTCGAGCCACGAAGTAGCGCAAGGATACAAAGACGTAAAAGAAAAGTCCGTATTCGTCAAGTTTAAAATGAAGGATCAAGATAAATACTTCCTCGTTTGGACGACGACTCCTTGGACTCTTCCTTCTAACGTCGCTCTTTGTATGAACGCCAAAGAAAACTACGTAGAATTAGTTTCTGACGGAGAAACTTACGTTATGGCAGAAGCTCTCGTAGATAAACTCTTTACGGAATACCAAGTCGTTTCCGTAAAGACCGGTAAAGATTACGAATACGTAGAATACGAGCCTTTATTCCCTTACGCCGTAGGAAGTTTTAAAGAAAAGGCGTTTTACGTTACCAATGCAGAATACGTTACTCTTACCGACGGTACGGGTATAGTTCATATTGCACCGGCGTTTGGCGAACACGACGCAGGTGTTGGCAGAAACTACAATCTTCCTTTCGTTCAACTCGTAACGGATAGAGGTAGACTTACCGAAGAATGTGGAGAATTTGCCGATTT
>JAZNFL010000112.1:0-7962 GCA_045589135.1 Christensenellaceae bacterium | reverse complement strand
GAAAAAACTGTTAAAATTTTTAATTTTAGAAGAGTTTTGCGGTTAAGAATAAAAATTTTACCAATTTACAAAATAATTAAAATGTGACTTTTGTGCACTAAATATTGCTTTGCATTTATTGTTATTTCGGGCGTGTGGGTTTACAATAAAAATATAAACCGCAAAGTGCACTAAGCGGTTTACGGGAGGAAAAATTATGATTAAAAAAATTACAGGCTTACTTTTGGCTTTGTGTTGTGCCGTTTGCCTTTTTTTAGGCATTCCGCAAAACGACGTACAAGCTTTAGCGCAGACTCAAGACAACGGGTTAGTGTACAAATTGGATTTTGCCGATGTAAATAATTTAGGTAAAAACGTTGCAGGTAGCGAGCATGCCGACGCAACCGTATATAACACCGGCAAAATAACTCAAGTTAATGCAATAAACGGCAAAGGTATAATGATTGACGGAACTACTTCTTGGGAAAACTACCTCAATCTTCCTACTACCATGTTTAAGGATCAAAACAACGTAACTATTTCCGGTTGGTTTTATCATCCGGCAGGGGCAGAGGCTTATCTTGGAGAAATAGGTATATTTTCTCCGGAAAACAATAAGGCTTTCAGAACGGATCAATTTGCTCCGGATTTTGGAGGAACGTATCTTTTCTGTGTCGGTAACGATATAGTCGGCAATATAGGGTTGTTCCCGGTGTACGACGCTTGGTATCATATGGCATACGTATTTGATGGCGGAAATCTTACCGTTTATCAAAACGGACATAAGGCTTACGAATACACTTCTAATTCTTTAAGTTCTATGGCGGTAATGCATTCGGCGACTTCTCATTTCTATCTCGGACAATCTGCTTACGAAAACAATCATAAAGATTACAACGGCGGTTTTTCTGATATAAGAGTTTACAATAAGAGTCTTACGGCAGCCGATTTACAAACGGAATACGGCTTTGATATGTTTGACTTTTTAGTTGACGAATACACTTTCGACAGTGCAGAAAAATTATATAAAGACAACGTAAGAGGATACGATATGGATTCTCTTAAAGGATACGCCGCTGCAGGCGCAACGGAAGATCCCGAATACAAGGACGGAGCAGTTTACCTCAACGGAAAGTCTGCTTTATACGCTGCAAGAAGCCACGAAAACGTAAAAGTAAATCCTACGTACTTTTTGGGAATGTCCGAAATAACAATTTCTACGGATATAAATATCAGCGCTAATACGAGTTACACTTGGACGAGAATTTGGGATATTTTCGTCGGAAAACAAGTTATATCGTTTATGGCGTACCAAGGTTCTCCAAGTGCTTCGATGGAAATAGTTTACGTCAAGGCAGACAGTAACGATCTCAACTGGATAATGAACGATTTAGCTAAACAAGCTTACGCTCCTGCAACGGAAGCGTGGTTAAACTTAACCGTAAGCATTACCGAACAAACCCTTACAATTTACGTAAACGGACAAAAGATCGCTTATGCAGAAAACCTTGGCAAACTTTGCGATAAATACAATTACTTCGAATCGGTAAATTCCAGCTACTTTACTTTTGGTGCACCGGTATACGAAGACAACAGAAGAATAACCGCTTCTTACGACAACGTAAGAGTTTTCTCTAAAGCGTTAAACGACAAAGAAGCTATGACTTTGGCAGAAAGCTACTCCAGAGTGGTTTTAAACACCAATCTCACCCTTGTAAATGGAGAAGAAACCGAAACAAAGAAGATTTCGGCATTAGAAGAATACGTTTTACCCGTATTAGAAAAGCCGGGATACGTATTTAAGGGTTGGAAGGATGCGGAAGGTAAAGTTTACGAAGTAGTTCCTAAGGGTTTAAAAGAATTGACTCTTACAGCTTCTTGGGAAGAAAAAATGTATTCCGTAAACTTCGACGCAAACGGCGGTCGTGGAGAAATGCAACAACTTCAAATAACTGTCGAAACGAAAAATTTACCTACTTGTACTTTTGCAAAGACGGGTTATATCTTCTTAGGTTGGGCAGAAACTTCTGACGGAGAGGTAAAATACCTTGACGAAAGTGACGTAAATTTAATTACTGCAGACGTAACTTTATACGCAGTATGGAAGGCAAAAGAATACACTCTTACCTTCAATGCAAACGGTGGACAAGGCGAAATGGCAGAAATGCAACTCGTATTTGACCAACAAGCAACGCTTACCGTAAATGCGTTTACGAGAGAAGGTTATAACTTCGACGGTTGGAGCTTTACGGCAGAAGGCGTAGTAAATATGCAAGACGGCGAAGAATTTACCGCAATTAAAGAAGGCGAAGACGTAACTTTATACGCAGTATGGGTAATCGCTCAATATACCGTTTCGTTTAATGCAAACGGCGGTGTAGGAACAATGTCCGATATGAAGGTAAAAGCTTTAGAATTTTACCAAATTACAGAAAACGTATTTAATAAAAACGGATACGACTTTATCGGTTGGGCTTTAGAAGAAGACGGAGAAGTTGTATACGCAGACAAAGAAGCAGTTATATTTACGAAAGACGTAGAACTCTTTGCAGTATGGCAAGAATCCGAGCCTATCACTTCTGAACCGGAAGAATCCGAACCTACCACTTCTGAACAGCCATCCGAAGAACCATCAGAACAACCTTCTGAACAACCTTCCGAACAACCTTCCGAACAACCTTCGGAATCCGATTCTCAATCGACGGCAAAGTCGGGTTGTGGTTCTAATATGGGCGGAAGCACCATGCTTTTGGCGTTTGTTTTATTGGCTTTTGCAATTTCTTTTACTGCAATAAAAAGAAAAATTTAATAAAGCGGACAAACTGTAAATTATAAAATTGCATACCTATACGGGCAAAACGGCTTATATAAAACAGAAAAGCGCAACCCGTATAGGTTGCGCAAAAATTTAAGATTGTTATATTATTTTGATAAAATAAAATTTATTATAATGTTTTAATAAAAAGAATATTATATCGTTTTTACGGAGTATTCCGATATGATTTATACGGAATATTTCGTAAAGAACAATATAGCTTTTGATAAAAATTATTTGGTGCTGTTTTTTTCGTTATGATTAAGATATAGTTCTAAAGAATGAGAGAAACTGTTTCTCATTTCCGTAGGGGTTACGCCAAAGGTCTTTTTAAACTGTCGCATAAAGTATTGCGGGTTGTCGTATTTTAACGTCAAGGCGATAGACGCTATCGTGTCGTTAGTGTTTAAAAGCATGCTTTTTGCCGTGTTCATCTTTTGATTGATGATGTATTGTCTTGGGGACGTGCCTAAATACGTCTTAAATAGATTAAAGATATATTTTTCGTTGTAGTTAAAATACTCTGCTGTAGACTTTATGTTTAAAGAATCGTAAACGTTTGCTTGAATGTTGATGTTTATGTAATTTATTATAGAATTAAGTCTTTTGTGGTTGATATATCTTCCGTATTGATAATCTGTATTTTGTAAGTTTATCTCGTACATTATTGCGTTAAAAAGAGCGTTTCTTACGTAGTTGGTGGCGGGTACGGTAGGGTATTGTTCTAATTGATACGCCAAAAATAACAAAGAGTTTAAGTTGTTTATCTTAAACTGTATCGGAAATATAAAATATTGTTGGTCGTCTATTTTTAAAAGTTCGGACTCTTCTATTATTTGGAAAGAAGACGGAAGTATAAAATGAAACCAATGTATAGTGTAAGAACAAGGTTTAGTTCCGTAGTGTTCTACTCCTTGGGGAAGAATAAAAATCTCTCCGGCAGAAAGGTGATATTCTTCTAAATGACGTATATCCATTTCTCCTTCTACCACTATCATAAGTTCGGATTGTTTCATAGTTCTTCTGACGTGGTAGTGTTCCGTCGTTTTGGCTATACCCGACTCGCAATGTATAAGAGTTTCGGTTTTTGGATAGATAACGTACTTCATTTTAGCCCCCGATAATGCTTTTCGTTAAGTATAACATTAAAAATGACTTTTGTCTACTATTATTAAAATTTGTTTTGACGGTTAAATTTTGTGTTTTGGACTATATAATAAAAACAAAACGGCAAATATCAATCGTTGTCATATAAGTTTTTAGCGTAAAAACGAATAAAGAAGGATACTTTTAAAGGTAACTTAACAACGATTTAACCAATTATATTGTAAAGAGTAATTTTTATATTGCAAAAAACTTATTTAATGGTATAATATAAGGAGAAAAAATGTTTAAAGATTTAAATAAAAAACTAATAAAAAAATTAATAGCAGGAGCTTTAGCCCTTTCTGTATCGCTAAGCGGTGTTACCCCTATAGTAAACGGCTTGACGGCTTTTGCAGAAGGAGGAACTACGGAGATTTCTCAAATACAAGGTTTAGAGGTTTGGTACGATGCTACCACTTTAAATTTAAGCGATGGAGAAAAGGTTTCCGTATGGAAAAATTCCGCTCCTAATCCGTCCGTAGACGGAGTTGGCGACGCCGTACAAGCAAACGATTCAAGACAACCGACGTATCAAAAAAACGGTTCTATAAACGGGCTTCCTACGGTTAAGCTTAATTCTTCGTCTTTGTTAAGAGCGGGTGGAGCAGAAGGTTTTTACATGCCCGATAAAACCATTTTTGCCGTTGTCAAGGCAGAAACGGCAGAAGGTCATTACGGATTGTTTTCAAGATTGTCCGGACACCCTTACGATCACTCTTGGTTTTTTAATTTAGAGGGTGGATTTAACTTTGGATGGGGGTATTCTTCTAACGGTTCTTCTTCGTCGTACTATCAAGCAAAAGTGCATTTAGAGGACGACACTCCGTATATTTTAACTGGTATAACAGACGAAAAGGTAGGTTACAGCTACGTCAACGGTTGGCTCGAACAGTCTTTTAGCGGTCCTATAGCAAAAGACAATAATGCCCCTGTGTATATTGGAGAAGACGGACAAACTTTAAACGGAGAAATCGGCGAAATTATAGTTTTTTCTAAGGCACTTAGTCAAGACGAGTTTTATTTGGTAGAAAATTATCTCGAACAAAAGTGGGGATTAGAGCAAGATAGAAGCGCTATGTTAAAGAGTCTTTCTGTAAAAGGCGAACCAATACCCGCTTTTAAGCCAACCAAAGTAAAATATTCTTATTTTGGAGAAGAAGTCAAGACGGAAGATATTTCTGCAGTGCCATTTGATTTAGAAGATACCATAAATATCGCACGCAACGGAACGACCTTTACAATTACCGTTACGTCCAAAACGACGGGCAATACGAGAAACTACATTTTAGGAACAAGCACCATGAATTACGATTATAAAGAGATTACGCAATTAGGTCTTAACGAAGTTAAGATAAACGAAGGTTTTTGGGGAACGTTATTAGAACAATATTCCGGATATACCATAAATTATATCTTCGATATGTTCGATTATTCGGAATCTTTTACCAATTTTGATAGAGTTGCAAAGGGCGAGAGATTTTGGCTTAAAAACACTTCTTCTCATGCGGGAGAAATTCTCATTCCGTCGGGAGCAAACAGACTTATAGGATCAAAAGACGGATCTTGGAACTGGGGCAGAGAGCCTTGGAGAGAAGGTCTTATATTAGAAACCATAAGAGGGGCTTGTTCGTTTATAATAGAAAACAGCAAAGATCCCGATTATCAACAGACGGCAGACGCTTTGGTAGAGAGAATAAGCGGTTACGTCGACAGAATTTACGCAGCAGGCTTAACTACTACCGGAAAAGATTCTAACGGAAACGTTATAGACGGATATTTTTCGACGTTTAATCTTTTAACGCAAAACAGTATATTCGACGAAGCGACCGGCGGAGCCGTTTACAACCACGACCTTTACAATATCGGATGTCTTATAGAAGCAGGTATATATTGGTATAGAACTACCGGCGATACTCGTCTTTTATATCTTGCTACGAGATTTGTAGAGTTTACGGTGGATTACGTTTACGGATACGGAGATAAAAAGGGCATAATGACAGTTCCTCCACACGCTATTGCGGAAGAAACTTTACTTATGCTTTACGATTTATACAAAAACAACCCTTCTCTTGTAAAAGAGATGCAAGAAGAATATTCTTATCCGGAAGGATTATCCCCTGACGACAGATACGCAAAACTCGTTATACGTACGGATAAATATCTTGAACTTTGCAACAATTGGATTACCGAAAGAGGCGTTTACGACGACAGATACAACAACACGTCTTACGGCGTTTACGCTCAAGACCAATGCACGCACGATCAAATGACCGAGGCTTTGGGACACGCAGTTAGAGCAAATCTCTGGTATAGCAGTATTGCCGCTATCGGTAACTACACGTCCAATGCTTCTTACGTAAAATCGGCAAAAACTCTTTGGGATAACATAGTGGACACTCAAATGTATATTACGGGTGGTACGGGAGCGAGCGAGTCTTTAGGAGAGGCGTACGCAGGCAGTTACGTTCTTCCGCAAGACGGCTATTGCGAAACTTGTGCTTCCGTCGGTATGGCTTTCTTTGCTCAAAATATGTCTAACATTTTTGGCGAAGCGTCTTATGCGGACGTGGTAGAACTTCAACTTTACAACGGCGTTTTAGGTTCGCTTTCTTTAGACGGCAACGCATTCTATTATTGCAATCCTTTGGTTTCTAACGAATATCAAAGACCTTATTGGTCGGGAGCAACCCCTTGCTGTCCTCCTATGTACGTAAAATTGTTTGGAGATCTTCCTACATTAATTTACTCTAAGACGCAAGACAAGGTGTTTGTAAATCAATATATTTCTTCTACGGCACAATTTAAGCTTAACGGTAGCGACGTGACAATCGTGCAGTATACCGACCTTCCTAATGGCGATACCGCTCAATTTGCAGTTAAAGCAAACAAGGCGTTTACGCTTAAACTCCGTATGCCGTCTTGGGCAACGGGCGCAGACGTAACCGTTGGCGGAAAGGCCTTAAATTGTTCGGTAGGAAAAGACGGATATTTGGATATAACCGAAAACTTCGCAGGAGAAACTTCCGTAACGGTTAAGTTTACAAAAGAAGTAAAGAGATTATATCAACCGGACGTAGAATACAACGCAGAACAAGTAGCTATCCAATACGGACCGTTTATCTATTGTGCAGAACAAATAGACAATTACTTTACGGGTGGTAATCTCGTAAGCGATACGGCTTTCGTTTTAAGTCCTACGGAAGAATTTGCAGTAGAGTACACGGAAGAATTTTTCTCCGTAAAGGTAGACGGCAAGACCAACACTCCTTGGGGAGTAAACGTCATTGGAGCAAACGTAACGGCTATTACTTCGAGTGGGGATAAAGTCGCAACCTTAAAGCTCGTACCTTTCTACGTAAGATGTAACAGAGATTACGGCGCTATGAGAGTTTGGCTTTACGAAAAATTCGAAGTTATCTCTTTAGATGGCGAGTTGACGCAATACGATTTGAATAAATCTGACAGTTTATTCGACGTTTACGGAGAATTAAGCGGTGGATATTATAGCGCAAACGGCAGTTTGACCTTTGACTCTCGTTGCGAATACAAGGCTATTTTAAAGGGCTTTGAACAAACGGAAAATTACGAAGCAACTTTGGCTTTGGGCGGAATAAGCATAGATACGTTGGTAAACGCAGGCTTATATATCAACTGCTCCAATCCTTCTTCCGAACTCGACAAGATAAACGCTTATAACGTCCAAATAGAAAAAGCCGTAGGCTCTACGACTTGCTATATTTCGATATTTAAGTTCTCTAGCACCGGTGGATATTTAGGAAAGGTTACTTCTTCCCAAATTAAACTCGACGGAACGTCTGTAAAGATAAGATGTCTTGTAAAAGATAAGACTTTATACGTGTTTAACGGAAAATCGGTATATCCTTTACTCAGCGTCAAACTTCCGTCAGAATATTCTACGGGTGGCGTAGGTATAAGAAGTATGCACGCAAATACTCAAATTGTAGAGTTTTCTATTACAAAATAGTTTTTACGGCAAAACTTAACAGTTTGCAATGTAAATA
>JAZNFL010000111.1:0-3730 GCA_045589135.1 Christensenellaceae bacterium | reverse complement strand
TATAATAATATCAATATAAAAAACGCTAAACACCACTAAAATAGTGGTGTTTTCTTGTATTAGTTAAAACGTTTTTTAGCTTCGTAAGTGGTATGAAGTAATTCATGAGACTTATGACCACAAGGCTCGCCGAGGAATTCTTCGTATAACGCTTTAAGTTGTGGGTTGTTGTGAGATTGACGAAGAACTTGTCTTTCGTCTTCGGAATACAACGCATTTGCTCTCTTTTCTTTATAAGTATCGAGAATGTCGTCGTCTTCGTTAGGAAGGAAGCAAGGTTTAACAGAAGGTTGACCACCACCGTTAATACATCCGCCAGGACAGCCCATTATTTCTATAAAGTGATATTTGCTATTGCCTTCTCTAATTTGGTCGAGAAGAACTTTTGCGTTCTTCATGCCGGAAGCAACTGCAACGTTGACGGTAAGTCCGTTGATTTCGAGAGAAGCTTCTTTAATGCCTTCTAATCCTCTTACTTGTTCGAACTTAATTGCTTCGTGTTCTTTTCCGGTAAGAGCGTGGTAAGCAGTACGAAGAGCAGCTTCCATAACACCGCCGGTAACACCGAAGATAACGCCTGCACCGGTATAATCGCCAACGATATCTTTATCGAATTCTTCGTCAGGAAGCTTAGTAAAGTTAATACCGCTTCTCTTGATGAGCTTAGCGAGTTCTTTAGTGGTAAGAACGCAATCTACGTCTTTAAGACCTTCGGTAACGAGTTGTTCTCTTTCTTTTTCGTACTTCTTAGCGGTACAAGGCATTATGGATACTACGTACATATCTTCCGGCTTAACACCGATCTTTGCTGCATAGTAATGTTTAAGAATAGCACCTTGCATTTCGTGAGGAGATTTGCAAGAAGAAAGATGAGGAAGAAGATCTCCATAGTAGTATTCTGCGTAATTAACCCATCCAGGAGAACAAGAAGTTATCATTGGAAGAACGCCGTTGCCTTTAATTCTTTGAAGAAGTTCTGTTGCTTCTTCCATAATAGTAAGATCGGCAGCGTAGTCGGTATCGAATACCTTTTTAAATCCAAGTCTCTTAAGAGCTGCAACCATCTTGCCGGTTACTGCAGTACCAATCTTCATTCCGAATTCTTCGCCAAGAGCCGCTCTAACTGCAGGAGCAGTTTGTACAACTACGTACTTGCCTTGAGCCATAGCTTGGTCTAAAAGAGCGATTTCGGACTTTTCCATTAAAGCACCGGTAGGACAAACTGAAACGCATTGTCCACACATGATACATGGAGAATCGATAAAGTTGCGGTTTTCTGCAGGAGCAACTATGGTGTTAAATCCTCTGTTTTCGAATCCAAGAATGCCGTTTCCGTGAGCGTTTTGACATCTTGCAACACATCTTCCGCAAAGAATACATTTAGAAGTATCTCTTACGATAGAAGGTCCTACGTTATCGAACGTAGTTTCTGTTTTTACGCCTTGGAACATATTTTCTCTTGCTCCGGTAATTTGAGCAACGTGTAATAATTCGCAAGCGCCGTTTTTATCACATTGTTGACATTGCATAGAGTGATTAGAAAGAAGAAGTTCTACAGATGCTCTTCTTGCGGCAACGGCTTTAGGAGAAGATATAGTTATTTCCATACCTTCGTTTACAGGATATACACAAGAAGCAACTAATCCTCTTGCTCCTGTAGCCTCTACAAGACATACACGACAAGAACCAACGTTGCATTCTCCGTGATTATAAGCGCAAAGAGAAGGGATTTCGTATCCGCAAGCCTTTGCTGCTTCGAGAATAGTCATGCCCGCTTCTACTTCGTACGGGATTCCTTCTATTTTAATATTTACTTTAGCCATTATTAATTAACCTCCGATTAGCATTTGGATATAGCTTTAAACTTACATCCAGTAATACATAAACCACACTTAATACACTTTTCACTATCGATAGTAAGAGAAGGAAGTTTGTGTCCAGGAGCAACGTAATCCGTCTTGATAATTGCATCCACAGGACAATTTCTCTTACAAAGTCCACAACCGATACAAGCGTCTTGATCAATGACGTATTGCATAAGGTTTTTACAAACTTTTGCAGGACACTTTTTGTCTACTACGTGAGCTATGTATTCATCTCTAAAGTGAGTGAGTGTAGAAAGTACTGGGTTAGGAGCAGTTTGTCCTAAAGCGCAAAGAGAATTTGCTCTAATAGTTTGAGCGAGCTCTTCGAGTTCGTCTATATCAGAAAGCTCTCCTTTGCCATCTGTAATCTTATTTAAGATTTCGAGCATTCTCTTGGTTCCTATACGACAAGGAGAACACTTACCGCAAGATTCGTCGCAAATAAATTCCATATAGAACTTAGCAACGTCTACCATACAGTTATCTTCGTCCATAACGATTGCACCACCAGAACCCATCATTGAGCCCTTAGCAACGAGCGTATCGAAGTCGATAGAAGCGTCGAGATCTGCTTCTGTAAGACATCCACCGGAAGGACCACCGGTTTGAATAGCCTTAAACTTTTTATTATCAGGGATTCCTCCACCGATATCGTAAATAAGTTCTCTTAAAGTAGTACCCATAGGAATTTCTACAAGACCTACGTTGTTTACTTTACCACCGAGAGCGAAAACTTTAGTTCCTTTAGACTTTTCTGTTCCGCAACTAGCAAAATCTGCTGCGCCGTTTCTTAAAACGTATGGAACGCAAGCAAGAGTTTCTACGTTGTTTACGATAGTAGGTCTACCCCATAAACCTTTAACTGCCGGGAATGGAGGACGAGGACGAGGCATACCTCTCTTACCTTGTATAGAGTTAAGAAGTGCGGTTTCTTCTCCGCAAACGAATGCGCCTGCACCAAGTCTGATATGAACACGGAAAGAGAAATCCGTACCTAAAATATTATCTCCGATAAGTCCTAATTCTTCTGCTTGCTTAATAGCCTTGCGAAGTCTGTTAACAGCGATAGGATACTCTGCACGAACGTAGAAATAACCGTTTTGTGCGCCGATAGCGTAACCTGCAATCATCATACCTTCAATAACTGCAAGAGGGTTACCTTCGAGAATAGAACGGTCCATAAATGCGCCTGGGTCGCCTTCGTCACCGTTACATACTACGTATTTTTCTCCTTCTGGTTGAGCAAATGCAAATTGCCACTTTCTACCGGTAGGGAATCCACCGCCACCTCTACCTCTTAAGCCGGAGTCGAGAACTTCTTTAATAACGTCTTCTCTAGACATTTGTAAAGCTTTTGCAAGGCCTTGGAAAGCTCCTACGCCCATTGCTTCGTTGATATCTTCCGGATTAATAGTTCCGCAACCATGAAGAGAAATACGACGTTGTTTTTTATAGAAATTGATATCTTCTTGTTTAGCAACTTTTTCTTTAGTCGTAGGATCTACGTAAAGAAGTCTTTCTACAACTTCTCCACCGAGTAAATCTTTTTCTACGATTTCTTCTACGTCGTTTAATTGAACGAGTCTATAAAGAGTGTCTTCTGGGAAAATCTTAACGAAAGGTCCCTGTGAGCAGAAGCCGAAACATCCTACAATGTTTACAGTCACCTTATCTCCCATATTTTTTTCGTTAATAAGTTGCTCAAATTTTCCTTTAATATCCATGGAATTGGAAGAAAGACATCCTGTACCACCACATAACAAAATGGCACGTTTTCCATTTGAACCATCAATTTTACTATTTAGTGCATCTTCGCAGCTGCAAATTTTCGCCTTTAATTCATCAAAGTTCTTCATTAATTTGCA
>JAZNFL010000110.1:0-9965 GCA_045589135.1 Christensenellaceae bacterium | reverse complement strand
TATTTTTAAGAGAACTTTTATCAAACGCTTCCGACGCTTTAGATAAGCTATATTTTAAAAGTTTAAACGGAGGCGAAAGCGGTCTTACAAGAGAAGATTTTAAAATAACCGTTTCTTGTGATAAAGAAAACAGAAAATTGACTATTACCGATAACGGAATTGGTATGTCGCAAGAAGAATTAGAGCAAAATCTTGGCGTTATTGCTCATAGTGGTTCTTTAGAATTTAAAAATTTAAACAAAGAAGACGCAAAAGACGACGTAAGTATAATAGGTCAGTTTGGCGTAGGTTTTTACAGTGCTTTTATGGTTGCTAAAAAAGTTGAAGTTACAACTAAAGCCTATGGAAGTCAAGATGCTTATCTTTGGGTAAGTCAAGGTGCAGAAGGTTACGAAATTAAGCCTTTTGATAAGGCGGAAAACGGCACGGAGATAACTCTTTATTTAAAAGACGATACAGAAGACGAAAAATTCTCCGATTATCTCGAAGAATACACTTTAAGAGGGCTTGTCAAAAAGTATTCGGATTATATAAGATATCCTATTCAAATGGAAGTTACTCGTTACGAACAACCTAAAGAGGAAGGACAAGAAAGTATACCGGTAAAGAAGATGGAAACGGTAAACACTATGGTCCCTTTATGGAAGAAGAGCAAGACCGAAGTAACCCAAGAAGAATATCAAGAATTCTATAAAAATATGTTTTTCGATTACGAAAACCCTTTAAGAGTTATACATTCGTTTGCAGAAGGAACTTTAGAATTCAAGACTTTGCTTTATATTCCTTCCGTTCTTCCTTACAATTACTATTCTAAAAATTTCGAAAAAGGTTTAAGACTTTATACAAACGGGGTTTTAATTACCGAAAATTGTAAGGATTTATTGCCAGATTATTTTGGTTTTGTCAAAGGTTTAGTCGATTGCGAGCTCGATTTAAACGTTTCGAGAGAAACCGTCCAACAAAACAGACAGCTTAAAGTTATTGCAAACAACGTAGAAAAGAAAATCAAAAACGAACTTACTTCCATGCTCGAAAACTCCAGAGAAGATTACGAATCCTTCTTTAAAAACTTCGGTATGCAACTTAAATTCGGTATTTACGAATCGTGGGGAAGCAAAAAAGACCTCTTGCAAGATTTGTTGATTTTTAAATCGGTAAAGCAAGATAAATTCGTCACGTTTAAAGAATATTTAAATAGTGCTAACGCCGACCAAAAGTATATTTATTACGCTTGCGGTAAATCCGTAGACGGAATAAAAGCTCTTCCTCAAGTAGAAAAAATCCTTGACGACGGATACGATATTTTATGCTTTACAGACGAAGTAGACGAATTTGCAATTAAATTTATCGGTAAGTACGACGATAAAGAATTTAAATCCGTTTCTGCAAGCGATTTGGATTTGCAAAGCGAAATAAAAGAAGAAGATAAAGAGGTTGCGGAATTTATTAAAGATTCTCTTGACGGAAGCGTAGAGCAGGTTAAATTTTCTTCTAGATTAAAATCCCACGCAGTTTGTATTTCTTCCATAGGAGAAGTTTCCGTAGAAATGGAAAAGGTCTTTAGCGCTCAACCAAACAAAAAGGGAGAAGTAAAAGCTAAAAAGATTTTAGAAATTAACGAAGCCCACGCAATTACCCAAAAAATCAAACGTCTTTTTGCCGAAGATAAAGAAAAACTTAAAAAATACGCCAAGGTATTATATGCTCAGGCACAACTTATAGAAGGTTTGACTATAGATAATCCAACGGAAATATCCGATACCGTATTATCTCTTCTTGCAGAATAATAAAATGGCTGACTTACGTATTAGTTAATAGATTATAATTAATTGTTTAGAAACTCGACTTATATAAGCCGAGTTTTCTTTTGTCTGTAAATTCGTTAAGGGTGCTACACTTAATTTGTGTTGGAGGCTACTTTAAAGATTGACTTAAAAAGAAGGACTTCCAAACATAAAAAATAAATAAAATTATTGAAAATTATAAAATATAGTTGTATAATAATTAAGTTATATAATTTAATTTTATACAGGAGTAATTATGGAACTTTACGGAAAAACAATTAATTTTTTAGGCGACAGCATTACGGAAGGTACGGGTGTAGATCGTAAGGAAGATATATATCTCAACGTTTTAGCAAAAAAAGTTGGCTTTACCGCTAATAACTACGGTGTAGGCGGAACGAGAATTGCCAAAAATCGTTCTATCACGACGCACGCACCTCAGTTTGATTTAGACTTTATTTTAAGAGCGCAAGATATGACTGACCAAGCGGATTTAATAATAATTTTCGGCGGAACTAACGATTACGGACATGGTGATGCTCCGTTTGGGAAATTAGACGACCAAGATCCGTATACCTTTTGCGGTGCGGTAAACGTTCTTTTGGATTTAATAGAAAACAAATATCCAAATAAACCTATAGTTTTTATGACTCCGATACATAGAACGGAAGAAGAAAAACCCATAAACGAAGTAGGCATTAGGAACGTAGCAACCTTAAAAGATTACGTAGAAGCTATAAAAGCAGTGTGTAAAAAGCATAACGTGCCGGTGTTTGATTCTTATAATTTAGTTGAGATCAATCCAAATTTACAAAGCCATAAAGAAGAGTTTTGTCCGGATGGGCTTCATCCAAATGCTAAGGGACACCAAATTATCGCAGACAAACTTTTACAGTTTTTAAACGATTTATAATTTAACAAGATGAAGTATAAAGATGTTATAAGCGACTTAATAATAAAAGACGGATATAAAGAATTTTCTCAAAAATTAATTCCAGGTTCAAAACCGATTTTAGGAGTTCCTATTCCTCAATTAAGAAAAGTTGCTAAAGATATTTATAAAAACGGGTATAAAGAGTTTTTAGACGGCAATACTTTCGATTATTTAGAAAGTTGCGTTTTGCAGGGTTTTGTTATTGCAAATATTAAAGACAAAGACGAGAGTATATTTTATTGTAAAAAATTTATACCGATTATATCCGATTGGTGCAGTTGTGATACTTTTTGCTCTTCGCTTAAAATTTGCAGAAAACATCAAGAAGAGTTTTGGGAATTTATCGTTAGTTACGCCAATAAAGACGGAGAGTTTTATCAAAGATTTGTCGCAGTGTGTCTTATGAGCCATTTTCTTGACGAAAAATACTGCGATAGAGCGTTAAAGGTAGTCGATAATCTCAAAAACGACGGTTATTATTGCAAGATGGGTGTAGCGTGGTTTGTCGCTACTTATATGGCAAAGCACAGAGAAAAATGTTTTAATTATTTAAAGAAAGGCAACAATACGTTAGACGATTGGACGTATAATAAGAGTATTACTAAAATGATAGAATCTTTTAGGGTAACAAAAGAAGATAAAGTGTTATTGCGTCAAATTAAGCGAAATTAAATAGCTGTTTTTATTACTTAGTAATATTTTTAGTAGGGTTTTATCATTATAATATCGGTTTTTAAGGCAGATAAAGAATAAAAAATAAAAAAAATAAAAATTTTTAAATTTCATATTAAAAATGCTTGCTTATTTAATAAAAATGTTATAAAATATTAGCGTTGTCAGTAATTGTGGCAATTAAAATATGCGGGCATGGCGGAATTGGCAGACGCGTAAGACTAAGGATCTTATGAGTGACTTTATTCGTGCAGGTTCAACTCCTGTTGCCCGCACCAAAATCGGCAAATTTCAGCAGAGATTTGCCGATTTTATTTTTTATTAATTAGTAAAACTTTATAATAATCATAATAGTGTTATATTTTTCTTAACGTGGGAGGCAATGGTGAGTAAATCAACGGTAAAAAAAATAATAATTTATTTTATTACGGCAATAATCGTTGCTTTTGCTTGTTACGTAGTCGTTGGTAAAATCGTTGCCAATACAAAAGATAAACCTTTTTACTTATTTGGTAAATATTCTTTAGAAATTGTCGCAACCGATTCTATGACTCCAACGGTTAAAGTTAATTCTCTCGTAATTATAAAAAAGACTGATATAAAAAACGTCAAAGCGGGAGATGGTACGGGCGACGTAATTTGTTATCGTGCTTTAAACGGCTCGTTAGCAGGAAAAAATATTTTGCATAGAGCGGTTTCTTTAAGAAAAGACCAAAACGGCAACGTTTATATAAAAACAAAAGGGGATAAGTTTGGATCTCCGATTGACCAAGAAGCAATGCCATCGCAACCGGAAGTTACTAAAGGAAACTTTCTTGGCGTAATGGTTTGGGATTCTTTGTTTTTAGGAAGCGTTATAGTTTTTTTGAGAAGCAGTTTTATTTTTATAGTTTTGGGCGTAGTTTTAACGGTGGTAATTTTAAAGGTTGTCAAAAGACGCAAAACAAAATCTAACGATTAGATTACGCAATATTTTAAATATATAAAGTATGTTACACGTGTCTTTTTTGTAAAAGTTATGTTAAAAGTTTTTCATCGGCAAAAAATTTATTGACTTATAAAAGTAAAAGTATTAAAATGTTGGAAGGAGGGTGTAATATGAATGTTTTAATTACCGTAAATCGAAGATATATAGGTCCTTTTACGGCGATGTTGCGCTCTTTAGAAAAAAATACTCCCGATAATTTTACTGTATATCTAATCAGTAAAGATCTTACTCAAGAAGACGTTGAAGGAATAAAAAGCAATCTCTACGATAAAGAAAAGTTTAATTTTGTCTTTATAACCGTCGATAAAGAGTTTATGAGGGGCGCACCGGTTTCTAAAAAATATCCCGATACCATATATTATCGTTTGTTCGCGGGAGAACTTTTACCCAAAGACGTAGATAGGGTGCTTTATTTAGATACCGATTTGATAGTAATCAAAGATATAAGCAATTTATACAATAGCGATTTTAACGGTAAAATTTTTCTTGGAGCAACTCATACGGGTAGTTTTTTGCGCAAATTTAACGAAATCAAAAATAACGCCTCTAAGGGAGCTCCGTATATTAATACCGGTGTACTTTTAATAAACTTACAAGAATTAAGAAAAGTTCATGACGGAGAAAAAATTTACGGATATATTAGAGATAACTATTATTCTCTTGCGTTACCGGATCAAGATATTTTACAAGGATTATACGGCGATAAAATCGGATTGTTTGATACTTATAAGTATAATCTTGCAGATAGATTAATTACTTTTTATAATTTAAGACACAAAGATAAAATTGATGAAGAGTGGGTAGAAAACAATTGTCATATCGTTCATTACTTTGGTAAAAACAAACCATGGAGAAACGGCTATAAAGGGATTCTCGACAAGTATTTCTTTATGTATTCCGATGGGCTTGATACTAAAGGAGCATAATTTAAAGGAGAAAAAAGATGTCTAATAAGGTATCTAGAAGATTGACTAAAAAAGATATTTTTACTATACCTAACCTTTTAAGTTTGTTTAGGCTTTTGCTTATACCGGTTATTGTATACGTTTATCTTTCGTTAAAAAAACCGTTTATAGCGTTTATCTTGTTGGTCGTTTCTGGGATTTCGGATATTCTCGATGGGATAATAGCAAGAAAGTTCGATATGGTTTCGGACTTTGGTAAGTTTTTAGATCCACTCGCCGATAAATTAACACAATTTGCGGTTATCGTTTGTTTGATGTTTGCTTTTAAGTGGTTGATATTTGTCGTTGCGCTTATTGCAGTAAGAGAAGTTTCGATGTTGACTCTCGGTTCTATCGTATTAAAAAAGACGGATACGGTAAACAGTGCAAAGTGGTACGGAAAACTTTCTACCGTAGTAATTTACGCCACCATATCGATATTATTAGTATTTCCGTCTATTTCTAAAGAGTTACAAGTTGTTTTGTTTGCATTGGGCGTATGTGTAATTGCTTTATCTTTTATAGGTTATATGGTTTTTTACACTAAGTTACTTATAAATAAAAAACATGTTCAAAACAATAATTAGTTTTGTTTTTATCTGTTAAACGATAAAATGTTAAATTTTATATTAAAGAAAGTGGTTGTTTTTCCGCTTTCTTTTTTTATTCTTAAAAATATTGTTGTTAAAATAGGATAAATGTGTTAAAATTTATTTAGGAGAATTATATTATGAAGTATATAGAATTGACGATAACGACCACGACGGAAGCACAAGAAATAATTGCCGACAAAATGTGGGAATACACCACTTACGGCGTGGCGATTTGCGACGTAAACGACGTTTTAGAATTGATAGATAAAAGAAGAAACACTTTCGATTACATAGAAGAAGGTCTTTTGGACGCTACCGATAAACACGTTCTTGTAAAAGCTTATATCGATATGGATGGAGCGGAAGAAGTTATTTCTAATATAGAAAAAGAATTAGAAGAAATTAAGAGCAATGCGCAAGGCTTTATCGCAACCGGAAGTTTAGAAACGATAAAAAGAATCGTGGACGGAGACGATTGGATAGAGGTTTGGAGAAAGCATTTCCGTCCGATAGATTTAGGAAGGGTTGTCGTTTGTCCCGAATGGATAGATTACACCGAAAAACAAGGTCAAGTCGTAGTAAAGATAGATTCTAATTTGGCGTTTGGAACAGGCGAGCACGAAACTACTTCTATGTGTATAGAAATGCTTGGTGATTTCGTCAACGAAAACGCAACCGTCATAGACGTTGGTACCGGCAGTGGTATCTTAGGCATATCGGCAATAAAGCTCGGGGCAAAGTTTGCCTATATGACGGATATTGATTCCGTTGCCGTTTCTACAGCAAAACATAACGCCGTCCTTAACGGTGTTGGGGATAAATGTATCGTAGACTTAAATAATTTATTAGATGACAAAGATGTTGTCGGAGATATAATAGTTGCAAATATCACGGCGGACGTGTTGGCTATTCTTGCAAAAGGCATACGTTCTAATTTAAAAGACAACGGAAGGGTTATTTTGAGCGGTATATTAAAGAGCAAAGAATCTCTCGTTTTAGACACGTATTTTGGCTTAGGCTTTAAATTGGACGTAAGAAAAGAAAAGGGCGAGTGGGTTGCACTCTCTATGGTGCTTTAAATGAGTGGTTACAAAAGGTTTTTTGTGCAAGAAGTATTGGATACGACGGAAGTTTGTGGAGAAGAATACAATCACGCCGTAAATACTTTAAGATTGCGCACGGGAGATAAAATAATACTTTGCGACAATACCGGTTTCGATTACGTATCAGAAGTCGTTTCTATAGAAAAAAAGCAGTTCGTTGCTAAAGTTATACAAAAAGAAGAAAATTTTTGCGAAAGCAAAGAAGACGTAACTTTAATTTGTGGGCTTTTAAAGGGAGACAAGACGGAGCTTGTCGTTCAAAAGGCAGTAGAACTCGGGGTAAAGAAAATAGTAGTTTATTCTTCGAGATATTCTTCGGCATATGCAAACGACAATAAAATCTCCAGATTAAACAGAGTTAGCGTAGAAGCGTCTAAACAATGCGGTAGAAGCATAGCGCCAAAAGTCGTCTATGCAGAAACCTTTAAACAAGCTTTAGAATACGGAAATAATGCAAAAAATAAAATTTTTGCTTGCGAATTTATCAACGAGCACAGCACTACTTTAGAGCAAATAACAGGCTCTTGTGCAATAGTTGTCGGAAGCGAAGGTGGGTTTACCCAAGAAGAAGCCGAGTGCGCTTTTAAAGAAGGCTACGTTACGGTTTCTTTAGGTAAAAGAATTTTGCGTGCAGAAACAGCGGCTATTACTCTTACGGCAATAGTTATGTTTTCTCTTGGAGAGATGAAGTGATGAAGGCAGTGGTTTTTACACTTGGTTGCAAGGTCAACTTTTGCGAAAGTTCTTCTTTGATAAACGGCTTACATTCTTTAGGATACGAAGTTTCAGAAAAGTTAGAATACGCAGATTTATACGTCATAAATACTTGTGCCGTCACGGCAGAGGCAGAAAAAAAGTCCAGACAAACGGTGGCAAGGGTTAAAAAATTTAATCCCAACGCAGATATAATAATAACAGGATGCGCATCCGAACATTCTCCGGAGAGCTTTATAAAAAAACAAGGGGTTACTTTGGTTACGGGGACAAAATCCAAAGACAAGATTTTGTCAATGCTTAAAGAAAGAGGAATAAAGATAGAACAAAAAGACGAATATTACGAAGAATACCTTCCGGCGAAGACGTTTAAAGAGCGTGCTTACGTCAAGGTACAAGACGGATGTAATAACTTTTGTTCGTATTGTCTTATCCCATATTTAAGAGGTCGCTCCAGATCGAGAAATTATTTAAACGTCATTAAAGAAATAGAGTATTTAAGCCCCAAAGAAGTCGTTTTAACGGGAATAAACTTGTCCGACTATAACTTTGACGGAGTTAATTTAAGCGGGCTTATATTAAAGCTTAAAGGCTTAAATTGCAGGATAAGACTCGGTTCTTTAGAAGTCAACGTAATTACCGACGAGTTTTTGCAGGCAACTAAAGAATTAAAGGATTTTGCTCCGCATTTTCATTTGTCGTTACAGTCGGGTAGCGATAACGTCTTAGCGAGTATGAATCGCAAGTATAATAGGGACGATTATTTACAAAGAGCTAAACTTATCCGTTCTTATTATAAAGACGCCGCAATAACCACTGATATTATCGTTGGATATTCTACGGAAACAGAAGAAGATTTTAACGACACTTTGGATTTGGTTAAACGAGTGGAATTTAGCGATATACACTGTTTTCCTTATTCTAAGAGAGACGGAACGGAAGGGGCTAAGTTAGAAGAACTCCCTTCGGACGTAAAAAAGAGCAGGTTAGATATATTGCTCAAAGAAAAGCAAAATAGTAAACTTGCTTATATAGAAAAAAATATCGGCAAGGCTTTATTCGTTTTGCCGGAAGAAACCGAAGACGGCTATACTGTAGGGTATTCCGAAAATTATTTAAGGGTTTACCTTAAAGGCAATTATTTTGGAAAGATTTTTAAAGTTAAAGCAATAAGCCCGTTTAAAGACGGAGTTTTAGCAGAAATTATAGAGGAGTAATTTTTATGGATTGTTTATTTTGTAAATTTATCAGTGGAGAAATTAACGTAAATAAGGTGTACGAAGACGATTTAATGATAATAATTAGAGATATTGCACCTCAAGCAAAAAATCATTTTTTATGTATACCTAAAAAGCATTATAAATATCTGGCAGAGATGACGGAAGAAGATACCTGCATTTTAGGTAAGTGTTTTAAAAAGATAAGTGAGCTTACAGAACTTTTGCAATTGCAAGACGGTTATCGCTTAGTTATAAATCAAGGCGACGACGCAGGTCAAACCGTTCCACATTTGCATATACATATACTCAGCGGACAAAAAATGAATTGGCAACCAGCATAATTTAATTTTTGTCATTAAAATTCGTTGACAATAATTAGTAATTTTGTTATAATGTCAATGCTTAATAAAGTAGTCATTTGCTAGAGGGCAAAGGAGGGTTGTAAATGTCAACTGTAAGAGTTGGAGAGAATCAGTCTCTCGAAGACGCACTTCGTCGTTTTAAAAGAAAATGTGCAAGAGACGGCATTATTGGTGACTTACGCCGTAAAGAATTTTACGAAAAGCCTGCAGTAAGAAGAAAGAAGAAAGCAGAAGCCGCAAGAAAAAGAAACATGAAAGGCTAATTATTTTTACACCCGCAAAAATTTGTGGGTGTATTTTTTTATAAACCATAAAGATTTAGTTTGTCGATATAAAAAACAAGGAGAAATATCGTGGAAAAAAGTTTACGACAAATGGCAAAAGAAGCTAAAGCCCGTTTAAAATCCGGATTTTGGCAAAAACATAAAGCTTGTGTGGACGAAAGATTAAACGAAGCCGAAAAAGAAGGTTTAAACAAAACACGAGTTGCCGAATATTACCAAAGTAAAGTCGTTTCTACCATTAAAGGTAATTTAAGCGTAGACGAAGAATTTTATCAAAAAGTAAAAAATATCTTAGACACCGTAGGAGAAACCAGCGATATTTTAGGCAGGCTTACCGATATGGAGTATTATCAGACGTTATCGTACG
>JAZNFL010000109.1:0-6299 GCA_045589135.1 Christensenellaceae bacterium | reverse complement strand
CTCGTTGCCGTTTGTGATAAAAACCCCGACGTTTTACAATCTGTAAAAGAAACTTTAGACAAACACGGATTAAAAACTGTTTTGTACGATGATTTTGAAGATTTTATTAAGCATCCAATGGACGGAGTAGTTCTTGCAAATTACGCAACCGAACACGTTCCGTTTGCTATAAGATGTCTAAATGCAGGGTTGCACGTAATGAGCGAGGTTTTACCTGCTCTTAATTTAAAAGAAGCCGTAGAACTTTGCGAGACTGTAGAAAAAAGCGGTAAGATTTATTCTTACGCCGAAAATTACTGTTTTTTAGACGTGTCCAGAGAAATGAAGAAGCTTTGCCAAAAAGGTCTTTTGGGAGAAGTTGAATATTGCGAAGGCGAATATTTCCATAATTGCGAGCCAATTTGGCCAAGTCTTACTTATGGAGAACGTGATCATTGGAGAAATACAAAACACGCATTCTATTACTGTACGCATTCTTTAGGTCCAATAATACACGCAACAGGATTAAGACCTGTGACGGTAACGGGATTTGAACCTCCTTACAACGCAAAGATGAAACGTATTGGTGCGCTTTCTGCTCCATTTGCTATCGAGATGGTAAGATTAGAAAACGGAGCGATAGTCAGAAGTGCACACGGTCAAGTAAGTAAAAACTCTATCCGATACAGTATTATCGGTAGTATGGGCAAGATAGAAAGTGCATTAGAATCCGAAAAAGTATACGAAAATCAACCTTTAGGTAAAATTTACGTTTCTCTCGATGCCGAAGAAGGTATATCTTGCGATACGATAGATTCTTACGTTCCAAAAAACAAATTTGGTAAAGAAGAAAAAAATATGCACGCTTTAGCAGATTTTTACGTAATGGATAACTTTATAGAAGCCATTAAAGGAAACGAGAGCGATATTATCGGAGTATACGAAGCAATGGATATGTATTTGCCGGGATTTTTTGCTTATAAGTCTGTATTAGAAGGCGGTATTCCACAACAAATACCAAATTTAAGAAATAAAGAAGACAGAGATAAGTGGAGAAACGACGTCACTTGCACGATAAAATCGGTTGCAAAAGATCAATGGATTCCTTCTTATTCTAAAGGTAATCCGGATCTTCCTGACGAAGTATACGAAAACGTCAAAAAACGTTGGCAAGACCAATGTAAAAAATAAAAAAAGGAGAAATTATGATGAAAACAAACACCATGAAGAAAATTTCACTTTTTGCGTTATCAATCGTTATGATTTTTGCGCTTGCTGTGGGACTAACCTTCAACTCTAACGTTTTAGCAGACGCTTCCGATTGGAAAGTTGCTTCTACGCTCACCCAAACAGAAGACGGAGTATACGTAAATACTTCAACGAGTGGATCTCATACCGTAGAATACGTCGGTACGGATATTGCACAAGCAGATACCGCAGAATTCACCGTACAGTATACGGAGGCTTCTTCTGCCGACGGTGGTTCTTGTTATATGGCGTGGCAAATTTTCTATGGAGACGGAGCAGAAGATTATTATATCTTTAAGCTTTGCTTTAACATCGGACATGGAGAAAACGCAGTAGCTCTCTTTAATCAGTATGCTACTACTAAAGCCAGACATAATTTTGGTAAAAAGACTGCTTTCCAAGAATGGTTAAAAATTAAGATCGTCCTTAAAGAAGGCGTTGCTCAAATGTATGCCGGAGACGAACTTATCGTAAATTACACCAATATCGGAAACATAACTTGGAAGAAAGCTATTGCTCATATTTATTCCGTTCCTGCTCAAATGAAGGATCTCAAAGTTTATAAGACTGTTACGGAAGAAGATTTGACGGAAGGTTGGAAGATAAACGAAGAAGTTTCTGAAGCAAACGGCGTTTATACGACGACAACCGGTGCTGCAAATATAGAATACAAAAACGGAGATTTTACAAACGTAAACACTCTTTTTGCAACGTTTAAGTATACGGGCAATCCTAACGGCAATATAGAGTACGTTGGATTTAGATTCTTTAGCGAAGAAAACGATTATTACACCTTCGGTCTTTGGCCTAACTCTGCAGCAGCAGGAGCTTCTCCTGTAACGCTTATTCAGAAAAACGAAACTGATCCTATTAAGCGTATTTTAAGATTAGAACACACTACTCAAGAGTGTGGTTCGGGCGTTACGTTTACAATGAAGGTTGTTATAATGGACAACTACTTTGCTTATTATATCAACAACAATCTTCTTGCAACTTCCGATAATGCTAATTTCTACGGAGTAGGAGAATTTACTTGGAGAAGAGTAGTTGTCGTAACAGAAGGTTGTTCTGCAGAAATAAGTGCTCTTGAGTTTTCTAATACTGAAGTTAATTTTGATACCGAAGAAGGTTGGAAAACAAACGATTACGCTACAGAAGCAGAAGAAAACGGAAAGGTTGTTTACACAACTGCAAATAGCGATTCCGTAGCAAATATAGAATACAAAAACGGAGATTTTACAAACGTAAATACTATTTCTGCAACTATTAATTATGCAGGTAGTGCAGCAAGCAACGACGAGTATTTCGCATACGATATTTACGACGTAGACGGAAATTTCTACAGATTTTCTATTTGGCCTAATAGTGCTTCTGGTGGAAACGACGTAGTATTTGTACAAAAGAACACCAAAGATCCTATCGATCGTTTACATCGTATAGAAGTTGGATCTTACACTGACGTAAATAAAGACGTTAAAGTTACCCTTATTCTTCAAAGCAAATATTTTGCTTTCTACATTGATAATCATCTCGTAACGTCTATAGACGATTTCGTTGCAGACAGACCTAAGTTTGACACGATAGAATGGTCTAGAGTTATGATCAGTACTCGAAACAACGCAACAAAAATAAGCAACTTAGAACTCTCTTATACCGTTCCTTATGCGTATGGTTTCGAAATGGCTACCGTAGGTGCAAGTATAAGAATAAGCAATCCTACCGGTATTAGATTCCTTTCTCAATTTACTACCGAAGAATATAATGCGCTTATAGCAAAATACGGAGCAGAAAACGTAGAACTCGGAACTTTAACTGCTAAAACCGCAGAATTAAACGGAGCAGATTTAACTTTAGAAAACGGCTTTGCAATTAAATGTGAAACTTACTTTGGAGTAAATGGAGAATACACTCAATTTACCGGAGTTTTGGCAGAAATCCCAGAAACGGATTACGCTACGGATATTACGGCTAGAGCATATCTCAAGATAACTTCCGGAGAAACCGTTTACGTAATTTATTCCGACGCTATCGTAAGAAGCATTTCTTATGTTGCAAATCTTGCTTATAATAACGAACAAGATACTGCAGCTTATCAAAACGCTATCGTTGGTGGATTTATAGTAACAGAAGAACAAGAATAATTAATTTGGTTTTTTGCATTGCGGAATTTTCCGCAATGCAAAAAACAATCAATTTTTAAAAAATATTAAAATAGGAAAGTTTTATGAATAAAAAGAATTACGTATCGCCTAAAATTGAATATGCAATTTTTGACACTACCGACGTTGTATTGACAAGTGTTTCGGAAGTAGAATCCGAAAGCGAATCAACGTCAAAAGGAACTATTACCGACGGCAACGACAATATAGGTTTTTGGCCTTGGTAATACTTAAATTAGACAATATTATGGATTATTTACAACTATATTAATCCGTTTTAGTATATCAAGATAGGTGCTTAATTGGTTATAAAGTTACTTATGGTAATTTTTTTGTCTTATTTTGATTTTATAACACAATCGTGGGTTATCTATGTAATTTATGTTAAACTGTTTAAATGTTCAAATATTTAGAATAATTGAGCATTTTATTTTTTTAAAAAAGGAGTAAAACATGTTAAAATTTAGAAAATTTTTAGTGTTTATATTTGCTGTTGTTGCAGGTGTATCGCTTTTTTCTGCTTATTTTTCTGCAGTAAACGTTTACGCCAGCGAGGATCTTTGGCAAGTTTCTTCTACACTTACTAAGGATGCGGAAGGAGCATACGTAAACACTTCTCCCGCTCAAGCTTCTCACTCGGTAGAATACGTAGGCGCGGACATCAATAAAGCCAACACGGCAGAATTTGACATTCAATACACTCAAAGTTCGTCAGAAAACGGTGGAGAGTGTTATATCGGTTGGCAAATTTTTTACGGACCTAACGCCACCGATTATTATATATTTAAGATATGTTTTAATATCGGCTACGGAGAAAATGCCGTTGCTTTATTAAATCAATTCGTAACTACACACACCAGACATGCTTTTAATAAAAAGGTTGCTTATCAAGATTGGGTAAACGTAAAAATTACCACCGTAGACGGAGCACTTAATTGTTACGTGGACGGACAAATTTTAGCAAGTTATAACGGTATAAACAATATGGTATGGAAGAGAGCTATTGCGCATATATATTCCGTGCCCGCAAAAATGAAAAACCTTAAAGTTTACGAAAAATCTGCTACTTCTTACGAAGAGGGTTGGCATAAAAATGATTTCGTTACAGAAAAAGACGGAGTATATACGTCAACAGTGGGCAATTCCGCATTAGAATATAAGAGTCAAGATTTAAGCAAATACAATACTATAGAAGCAGAATTTAATTATACGGGCAGTAGTTCGAGCAATATGGAATACGTCGCTTTACAAATGAATTCGGCTAGCGATTATTATTTGTTCTCCGTATGGCCAAACACTGCTTCTCCAAGTAGTCCACCAAAAGCTTTCGTTCAAAAAAATACCAACGATCCTATATCGAAAATTACGTCGTATTCTTTAAACAGACAAACTCATGGAGCTGGTAAGTGGTTTAAATTAAAAGCCATAATAGAAAACGGCTATTTTGCTTTTTACGTTGACGATATTTTGGTCGGAAAAAGCGATGACGTCGGTCATATGGTCATGAACTTTAATTTGCAAAGGGCTCTTATAACCACTAACGGTTGTCCTGCACAATTTAGAAATCCTAAGATTTATTATACGGATATCGCTGGAAATACGGAAGAAGGATTAAAAATAAATTCTAACGTACAAGAAACCGAAAAAGACGGTCAAAAGATTTATAAAACAAACAAAAACGGAATTGCAACGATAGAATACGTCAAAAAATCTTACGAGGACGTAAACACTATTACTGCAAACTTAAATTATCAAGGAAACAACAGTTCTAATATAGAATACGTCGGTATTAGAATTTATACCGAAACCGATTATTATACTTTTGCTATTTGGCCAAACTCTGCGGCTGATTCGAGTGCCGTAACGCTTATTCAGCGCAATAGTACCGATCCTATCAATAGATTGGTTAGATTAGCACACGTTACGGGAGAAATAAAAGCAAACGTCGATATTAATATAAAGGTAATTTTACAAGACGGATATTTTGCTTATTATTTAAACGGAGAAAAACTTTGCGATTCCGATAAAGCTTTATGCGACGTAGGAGAAGCAAATTGGACGAGCGTTCAAGTTGTTTCCGAAAACTGTCCCGCAACGGTAAGCGATATAGAGTTGTCTTACAATGCTCCGGACTATTCGGATTTCGTAGACTTTTCTTTCGAAGATAAGCGTGGAGCACTTGCTATGAAGGCTACCAACGCTACTATAGAGGCTTTAGAAGGTAAGCTTGTGGCAAACGTTACCGGAAGTTCTCCGGTTATAGAGTCTCCTGTAATACAAACTATGCCGGGACATAAGTATAGTGCAAAACTTTGCGTTAGAAATACTTTTGTCGTAAGACTTAAAAACTCTACGGATGCAGATAGCGTAATACTTTCTTATACGGATAAAATAAACGACGAGTATAACTCGGTAATGCAAAAAGAATTTAGTATAATACCTAACAGCGATTATACCACGTATTATTTTAATATTTCTGATACGGTAAATTGTGAGCATTGGAGAGATTCCGAAACTTTAAAACTTTGCAATCATTATCTTACGGCGTTTAAGATGGCTTTCGAAGGAGCAGAAGACGGCGTTATCGAGATAGAAGAAATATCTTTCGAAAGAGAAGATATGTTATACGATTATGCAGCAGAAAGCATCACTGCAATTGCAGATAAAGAAAACGGAACTGTCGTCGTACAAGGAAAGTTAAAAGAACAATATTCCGGATATAACGTTACCGTTATGACGACGATTGTCGAAAACTATAACGAGTTTATCGATCATTCCGGCAATAAGATTGTTGCTATGGCAAAAGCTAAGGGTTGTGATTTTAAAGTTACGTTTTCTTTAAACAACGGACAGTTAAATCATTTACCAAGTAAATTTTTAGCAGTAGCAAGCAATACGGAAAATTATCATAGT
>JAZNFL010000108.1:0-13316 GCA_045589135.1 Christensenellaceae bacterium | reverse complement strand
TGGTGTGTATGTTTCCCCGCTTTCTTGATTTATCGCATAGGGCTTTTCAAATTCACCTAGAAAAAAGTAATAATCAAAATAATAAGTAGGTCCATAATAAGATCTGTAAAAATGAATCATGCAAAGAAACTTTTCACCTTTTAGATAATATTTACTTTTTATTTTTTCAAATCCTTTTTCTTTTAAATATTTATGTAGAAACTTTTTAAATACATCTAATTCCATAATTTCCCTCCATTAGCGTTCAACACAAGACTTGTCTTCTACGTAATAATTTTATCATTATATAGCTTTTTTGTCAATAGCAAAATTTAAAAGAGCGTTTACGGTAATGTAAATGCTCTTTTTTTGTTTGTTTTATTAAATACGTGTTTTATAAAGATTACTTTTTAACGTAAAACTTATAAGAAGATTTAGTGTGATATTCTTCTCCAACTTTTAAGGTGTAAGAAGGATATTGAGGGCAATTTATAGCGTTAGGATAAACTTGAGTTTCTAAACATAAAGCTCCACGCTTGTTGTAAACTTTTCCTTCTTTGCCGTCGTAACCGTCAAGGAAGTTACCTGTGTAAAGTTGAACGCCCGGAAGGTTTGTGTAACAATCCATAGCTATACCCGTTTTTTCTGCGTAACAAGTTGCGTATAAAGCAAACTTTCCGTTGGTGTTTATACAGAAGTTGTGGTCGTAACCGCCACCAATTTTAAGTTGTTCGTCGTCGCCGTAAATGTCTTGACCTATCTTCTTTGCCTTGCGGAAATCGAAAGGAGTTCCTTCTACAGCGTAGAGTTCTCCATGAGGAATAAGTCCACCGTCTACAGGAGTTATATTGTCTGCGTCTATCATAAGATAAGTGTCGTATACTTCTGCTCCGTGTCCTTCGAGGTTAAAGTAGCAGTGGTTAGTGAGATTGCAAAGGGTGTCTTCGTCGGTCTTTGCAAAATACTCTAATACCAATTGGTTGTCTTCCGTAACGGTGTATATTACTTTTACGCTTAAATTGCCGGGATAGTTTTCTTCTCCGTCTACGCTTAAATACTCTAAAACGAGATTTTCTCCGTCTACCGTTGCCTTCCAAAGCTTTTTGTCAAAACCTTCCATACCGCCGTGTAAATGATTTTTTCCACCGTCGTTTAAAGCGAGCTGGTAATCTTTTCCGTTTAAAGAAAACTTACCTGCACCGATACGGTTGCCTACTCTTCCTATAAGCGCACCTATGTAACCACCGTGAGTAAAATAACCCTCTACGGTATCGTAACCTAAAGCGACGTCCACGATATTTCCGTTTTTATCCGGAACTCTAATAGCCGTTATCGTTCCGCCAAGGTCCATAATATCAACTTCGATATTTCCGTTTTTAAGGGTGTATTTTGTTACCTGTTGTCCGTTTGGAGTTTGTCCAAACACTTTAGATGTAATCATTTTCTTTCTCCTAAAAAATTTTTTTGTTTTATAAGATCGTATCTCCCTTGTCTAAGAAGATCCGTCATATGCTTTTCGTCTTTTATTTTTTCCGGAAACTCTATCCCGCCGAGAGTCTTCCAATTTACCCCGTGAGAATCCGACCCCGAAGTCTTAATTAGACCGTACGTATCCGCCAAAACGTTCGCCAAATAGTTTTCATTATCTCCGGTGTTTGCATTAAAAACCTCCACACCGTCCACCCACTCGGCAAAAATACGCACGTGGTCTATATAATCTGCTCTTCTAAAAGGATGCGCCTGTATAAGCAGTCCACCGTTTTCTTTTCCTAGCAAAACCGATTGCTTCATACTGATATTCATTATCTCGGGGTGGTTTAAAAAGAATTCTTCCGTAAGCCCGTAAAATAACATGTCCGTACCTTTATAAGAAGTTTCTACCCCCATAAAAACGTCTATGTCGACTTCTTTAGAATACTTTTTACACTCGTGATACCCTTTAAAATATTCTTCTATCTGCCTTTCCCACGGTAAAGTTTTATCTATTACGGAATTGCCGTTCATAAAATGTTCGGTTACAAAAACCCCCGAATACCCATTTTGTTTATACATCTTTAACATTTCTAAAGGCGATTGATTGGCACATTTGCTAACCACGTTGGTGTGGCAATGCATCTCGTATTTATATCCCATATGTATCCTTATTTATAACTTTTGTATAATTTAACTGACAAAATACCACTGTCTAAAACGTCCAAAAAAACACAACTAAACGTCAAGTTTTTGCAAAACGTATATTAAAATTTTGTTCCTTTTAAGTATTCGTCTATCTCTTTTGCTGCCTTTCTGCCTGCGCCCATAGCTTCTATAACGGTAGAAGGTCCTGTTACTGCATCTCCGCCTGCAAAAACTCCTTTTTTAGATGTCTTGCCTCCGTTTTCGCAAACGACGTAACGTCTATCCGACAACTCTACACCTTGAGTTCCGCCAAAAACCGTGGTATTAGAACTACTGCCTATTGCCATTACGACGTAATCTGTAGGTATTATGTAATTAGAGCCGATTATTGCACGTGGTCTTGGACGAGAACCGTCTTTAAGGTCGACGAGCTCCGTCTTTATACACTCTACACCTATCGTTTTGCCTTCTTCGTCGCTTAATATCTTTACGGGCGTTGTCAAAAATCTATACTCTACCCCTTCTTCTTCTGCGTGACGAATTTCTTCCTTACGGGCAGGTAGTTCGTTTCTAGAACGCCTATACAATAATATGACTTTTTTTGCCACCCTTACCGCACATCTCGCAGCATCGACGGCAACGTTACCACCGCCGACGACGACTACCGTTTTGCCTGAGTATTGTTCTCCCAAAGTGTCCTTGTCGGTGTTTTTTAAATACGTTATTCTATATAAAAACTCGTTTGCCGACAAAACCCCGAAAGAATCTTCTCCTTCTATCTCCATAAAAGTAGGACTGTTTGCCCCACTTGCCACGTACACGGCGGAAAAACCTTGCTTAAAAAGGTCTTCTATCGTAACGCTTCTGCCGACGACAACGTCCGTCAAAAATTCTATTCCTTTAGATTTTAAAGTTTCTATCTCTTTAGCTACGACTTCGTCCGGAAGACAAAACTCCGGTATTCCGTAAACCAAAATGCCTCCCGGCTTTACCATCGCTTCGAAAACCGTTACCTTATATCCCAAATCCCTTAAATCGGAAGCACAAGCTAGTCCTGAGGGCCCCGAACCTATTACCGCTACTTTTTTACCGTTTTCGGATAAAACGGAAGGGGTAAAGGTGGCGTTTTTTGCATAATAATCCGCAACGAATCTCTCTAAATTGCCTATCGCCACGGGTTGACCTATTCTACCTCTTACACAACGGGCTTCGCATTGGACTTCTTGTTGACAAACCCTACCCGTTACGGCAGGTATGCAATTGGTCTTTTTTAAAACCCAATAGGCTTCTATAAACTTCCTTTCTTTTATTAGCTTTATAAATGCAGGAATGTCGTTTTTTACAGGGCATCCTAAAACACATGCCGGCTTTAGACACCCTAAACATCTTTCCGCTTCTTTTACGGCTTGCTCTTCCGTATATCCAAGAGCTACTTCTTCGAAGTTTTTTATTCTGCTCTCGACGTCTACCTCCGTCATTTCTACACGTTTACTGTCCTTCATATTTCACCTTTACGAGCAAGTTACATTCGTCGTTGCGATTTTTTAACGTCGACCTTTTTTGCGCATATTTAAAATCCACTTTATCCGCCAAAAAAAACGGACCGCTAAGGCAAGCAAAAACAGTCTTTCCGTCAACCTTTAATCTACAACCACCACACACTCCTATTCCGTCTAAAATAACTGAATTAAAACAAGCGTAAGTCTTGATGTTTTTATTTAGTAAAACTCCGGATACGGCTTCCATCGTGTTTGCGTCCGTAGCCACGACGCCTATACCCACGTCAAAAGAAAATTCCAAATTAATATCCGACGCGCTTTCTACTTTTGCAAAATAGTCAAAATTGTTAAATACGTTTTCTTCGATAAACGCCTTACCAACGTAATACCCTGCCGTCTTTTTACCACTGTTTTTAAACCCCACAGCTAAAGATATAGCCGTGTTTAAACCGGCTTCGTCAAAGACTATAATAGAATTTCCGTCAAAATCCGAAAAAGGTTTTCCCAAAGCACCGGTAATACCTTTATAACTTTGCCCTACGTCGTACTTACTTATTCCTCCGTCTTGAGCTTCCTTATAAACGTAAAACCCAATCGTACCTAACTCTTTATTTGCCGTTGCAATACATATAGGCAAACCCACGGGGTTTGCTTCCGTACGAATAACTACGTATTGACCACATTTTACGGATTGCACGCACTCGGGAGCGTATACTTCCGTATAGACGAAATCCCCAACGGTTTTTTTTGATGTTATATTAAACATTTTTCTCTTCTTCTTTCTCTTCTTTTAAAACGGGCTCTTTAGGTTGTTCTTCGGCTTTTCTTTTAATCATCGTACTTACGATGCTTATTCCGAGTGCAAAAAGCCCTATTCCAATAACACACAACCCAACGGACAACCAAAAGACCACGCCAAAAGACCTTCTTGCCACTTGAATAACGAGCAACACGAGCGCCATAAATATACTTATTGTCGCAAAAACCAAATAATTTAAATAATCCTTCATTTAAGCACTCCTTAAAAAGTCGTCATAAAATCTTTTAATTGTTAGCATCACTGCCGGTCTTTAACCAACTATATTGCCGTTTTATCAACCCAGCGGCTTTTAACTTAGCGATAAAATCTTATTTTGCCCTAAAAAACGACAAAACGTTATTTCCGCTTTTTGCTTATAACGACATAATTTACTTTATACGTATGCTAAAAAGTTAAACATGTACGACAAATTATGCGTTAAACCAAAGTTAAGTTTAAAGCAATTGCTTTTTTCTTTCTTCTAAAGAAATCTCTTCTAACGTTCCTTCTTGTTCGGCAATAGGCGTAAGGGTATACTCTGCGTTTTTTGTAAATCTCTTTACGGTAAAGGACAATTCGTAATCGTTGTAACCCCTGTTTACCAAACTTTGCAATGCACCGATACAATCGACTATAGTCGTATAAAGCGTGCGGATTTTTCCGTCTTCTGCGAGATAAACGACGTCAAAAGTTCCTCTAAAAATCTCTTCTTCCGTCGGAGGATTTTTTATTGCGTTTTCTAAAAGTTCGATATGATCGCTATCTAATTTACCCTCCGGATTTAAAGTGACGTTTGCGAAAACTTTTTTTATAGCCTTAAATTCCACTTCTGTAGAATTAACCACTAAACTTTCGTCTTTTATAACCACTATGGGCTTTGCGTGTACTGGATAAGCTTTTAAAGTAAAAGGTATCAACACGAATAAAAGTAAAGTTATCGCCAAAAAAACGTATCCTAAAATAGCAGAAGTGCCACCTAAATAAACGAGAGAACCACCACTTCCACCAATGAACAACACTCCGAGAATCAAAAACACAAAAAATCTGTTGCGCTTTGCTCTGTTGTACTGTACGTCTGCAAAAAATTCTTGTTGCTTCATAAAATACCACCTAATAAAGTGACAAATTGCAATTTTTTTGCGCAAAACAACGTTTTATCCGTTAACCAATCCCAGCTACTACAACGCTCCGTCTTACTTAACCAAATTGCCACTATAAATAATTATAATAACTTTAGTATATTATATCTTTTGCGTTTTGTCAATTAATACTAATATTTTATGATTATTTTAAGAAATTTTTACCACACCATTTTTGTGTTGATTTCTCTTGGTTAAAACTGTTTTTGCACCGCAAATATCTAGCCGTTCGCAAAATATTCCCCTTCCTCGCACAAAAAAACAACACGTAAACGAACGCCGTTTTGTAAAGTATCAACGATATTCTCTCGCACTATCGACGTTCCGTTTGCCAAAAAATGTATTAATCCCAAAACACGATACACCATATAAACGCAACGATATAAAACCTGCTTACTTATAAAACAAAACAACGCCAAGCGGTAACCTTTTTCTAAAATTTGACAAAAAAAGAAACACACTGTTATAAACAACCGACAACGCAACCTATAAATCACGCCTCGCCAACGAAAGTCCCAACCTCCACCACACCCCTTACGCTCTTGTAAACGTCCGTGCGTATTTGTCTTCTTTCGACCAATTTCCCGTCTTTGTAAACTTCTAAATAGCTTTTACTCGTATATCCGTCTTTGGGGTTTATTATAACTTCCGTCTTGCCTTCTTCCATCTTATCGGAATAAATTATCTCTGCGTCTTCCGGCTTTATTACCGAAGAAATCTCCGATACTCTTTTGTACGAATACCCGTTTTTTACCCCGTAAAAATTTACGGTTAAAACTTTTCCGTCGGCAAAACTCTCTATATATATCGGACTTTGCGTACAATTTAAAATTTTAAGGTCGCACACGTCGGCATTGACCATTGCGTCAAAGCCTTTTTCTACGTAGCTTACCGCAAGAGAATGTCTATGCCACTCGCTTACGGTAAGACCGGATAAAAGAGCGCAATTGTAAAGAGTCGTCGAAACTTGACACACGCCACCGCCTATGCCGTCGGCAAACTTTCCGTCGGTTATTATTTTTGCCGTTTTATAACCACGCTCTTCCGTTCGCCTTCCTACGACTTCGTTAAACGAAAATTCTTCTTCCGGCATAATAATATATCCGTTTAATGTTTTAGACGCAAGCTCTACGTTGTGTTTTCTTCCTTCGGCAGAATCCCCGTAATAAGTAGAAAATCCGCCTCTCTTTAAGGTCTGTTTTCGTACGTCTGCCATTGTAATTTGTGCTTTTTTTACGACAAACGTAGCCTTTAAACGTGTCCTTTTTTGCCGTAAACACTCCTTTACGTCTTTAATTAGTTTTTCTTTGTCTATAGCCCTTCCGTCCTTTTGTTCAAAATATCTAAACTCTCCGCTTTTTTTGCCGGAAAGTTTTGCCATAGCGTCTACAGGCATTGTAATCGAATCGTAGTATATATAATCCACTACCTGCGACAAATTTTTGACGTAATACTGTCCATCGTAAAAATCTAATTCCGGATAAGAAATAACGTACTTTTTTGCGCCGACATCTATCGTTACAGAATACTCGCTTTTAGGCAACGTCCAACCGGATGCACAGCAAACCAAAATTAAAATTATCGCAACGCTTGCCATACGTTTGTCAATTTTTATTACTAAATTTTTAATATAACCGTATAACTTCATACTATAAGTATGTTTTTTATCCATAAAGGTATACTAACTACTTAACTAAAACTACAATTATATCTTTTTCTTTACTATAAAAGCGATTAAACTCTTGGTTATCTCTATCTCTTTATAAAAACATTTTAAATCGTTTATCTTATAGTTTTTTGTTGGTTTTATTAACAACATCCACTATAATTTGCATGTTTTTATACAGAGATAAAAACCTTTGCTTTTACGCAAAAATAAAAAAACACTATACTTTGCTAAAAACAAAATTACGTTTTTTACAAAAAAAAAGACTAACGAAAACTTTTCGTTAGTCTTTTATAATGTTTATAATTCTTATATAATAAGCTTAAACAATATTAAAATCTTAACAATTTTCCTTTTTTAACAAATACGTTATTTGTAATTAAGAAAATTATTCTTCTCCATATCTCTCTTTAAGTCGCTTAATTTCTTGCTTTAATTCTTCGTATTCTTCTTTAGAAATAGTTACGTTTTCTCCGTTGGCACTTCCGTCTTCCACAACGTCGTATATCTTCTTTTTGGCAATAGCCCCCATTACGAAGAGCAAAGCAATGGTAATTACACACGCTATTGCAAAAATAATGCCTATGGTTTCTTGTATAACGTCTAATCCAAATATTTGAAGCGAAAGCATAACGTCGATAATTGCCATAAGACTAAACGTCGTAATTTGCATCCAAGTTAAAGATTTTTTAAGCTTTAACGCCATTGATACGACTATTGTAAACATGACGGAAAAAACAGCCAACGTACCGGCAACTTTAAGCAAAATCGTTCCACTGTCTATAACGCCGATAAAGAAAAGTTCGAAAAGAATTGCCGAAAGCCATATTAAGCATCCACTTATTATAGCAATTATTTTGTTTCCTTTTTCTGCCAATGCTACGGCGTTAAAAGAAAACGCAGAAGCAACCGCAATCGTCCCGAAAACCCCTGCAAGTATCAACGCTAAATCTCCGTCTAAAAACTCAAGAATCAACCCGATAAACACCAATGCGGTCAAAATTACCGACACTGTGGTAACAGCTGTAAAGCCTACTTTAAGTTTGTTTTTTTGTTTCATAAAAATACGTCTCCTTCTTTAATTTGGGCACCCTGCGCTATATTATACTTGCAAAAAAACTAATTGCCTTTTACAAAACAATAAAGCGTTTTGCTCTATTAAGATTTAAGGCGCTTAAATTGACGGCGTTACAACTTATTATATTATAATCGGTTTATAATCGGCACAATGTTTTATATTTAGCACACAAAATTCAACAAAAAAATTTACTAAAATTATAATACTAAATCCATACCGAAACGCACTGTAGGTTTACAAAGCCAACACAAAAAATTTTCGTTTAACTTATCGCGCGATAAAACGTATACTTTTTGTAAAATTTTGCAACTTCGTCAACTTTATTTTATTATACAGTCAAATAGCCGTTTTGTCAATACTCATTTAAAAATTTTATATACTGTCATAAACTTTTGTTAAAAACTATCGCATTTTTGAACATTTTGCAACAAACGTATCATATAAACCAAACAACAATCAACCATTTTATATATCGCATGGAACAACGGATATGCTAATTTGCGTTAAGTCTTACCTCTTTCTTTTTTCCAAAACCCATAAATATAAAAAAGTTTTATTTGCATATCTTTAACACTCTCTTGTAATCGTTTTGGCTTAAAGTATACCAAACCTTAAATTCTATGGTGTTTTTGTGAATGGATGATTAATAAGACCGTCTAAGAAAAAATTCTCGGACGGTCTTATAAATGAGGTTTCGTTTTACACAAATGATAGTGCTTCTTCGCTTTTGTTCTTTTCGCCAATAAAACCAGCAAACACGATTTATCCAATTAGATAAGCGGAAAGATTTTTATAATTACAATACTTTTAAAACATGGCTTTTTGCGAATAAACGACTATCAAATTTGGTATACCAAAATTATTTTTTGGAAGAACAATTAGAACAGTTTCCGCTACAAGAAGTACAATCGCAAAACATAGATTTACCTTTCTTCTTTTTTACTATAGCTAAAACGGTTACTCCCAAAACTATTAAAACGGCGCAACTTATAACAACAATTTCTAAAGCTCCCATAATTACGCCCTCTTTAAATCTCTGCGCTTATTGTAAAGCTTTATTCCGACGACAGCCAAAACAGCCACCAACGCAAATATGGCAATAGTCCAAGGCCAACTTCCTACCAAGTAAACCATAGTGGATACCACGTAAGAAACTACTATCCAGAACAAAAGCGTCCATTTAAACTTTCCTTTTAAAAGTTCTGCTTTTGCAGTTGCTACGGTAGCAAAACAAGGTATCGTTGTCATGTTAAACGCAATAAAGGACAAGAGCGCAGGAACGGTTATTCCGGTAACGGAAATCATTGCAACGGCTTCTAAAACGCCTTCTTCGCTACCTTCTCCGGCTGCAATCAGCTCTAAAACTTCTGCAGCAAGCTCCGGATTAAGTCCAACCAAAGCTCCGTTTCCAACCAAAGCAACTATGCAAGACGCCAAAGCAAAGAAGGTTGCAACGACGTTTTCTTTGGCGATAAGACCGGTAATAGCGGCAACCGCAAACACCCAACCAAAAGCCGTAAGCTGAGATCCAAATCCCAAAGGAGTAAATAAAGGTTGAATAAGTTGACCAATAGAAGCTAATATAGATTGATGCATGTTTCCGTCGAGATATTTCCAGTTCCAACCAAAGTTAGACAAGAACCAAATTACTATGGTCGAAGCAAGAATAATCGTAAAAGCCTTTTCTATAAAGTGCTTCATTTTATCCCAAAGGTGCAACATTAAGTTTTTAAACTGAGGAGCGTGGTATGCAGGAAGTTCCATAATAAACGGAGGAACTTCTCCTCTCATAGTCGTAGAACGCATTATAAGAAGACTTACTACTGCAGTTACTATACCTAAAAGGTACATAGAATAAGTTATAAGGTCGGCGTTTCCTACACCAAAGGCAGAAACGATACCGCCCGAAATAGCAGTTAAAATTGGAAGTTTTGCCCCGCAAGAGAAAAACGGTATTACTCTTAACGTCGCCGTTCTTTCTTTTTCGTCCGCTAAAGTTCTAGTGTTTATCATTGCAGGAACAGAACAACCAAAGCCCATTATCATAGGCATAAAAGCTCTGCCCGAAACACCGAATTTTCTAAAAATTTTATCGAGCATAAAGGCAGCTCTCGCCATATAGCCGCTATCTTCTAAGATAGAGAAAAGCAAAAAGAGTACGAGTATTTGAGGTAAAAAGCTAAGCACTGCAAAAAGCCCGCCTAAGACACCGTCGCACACTAATCCTACTACCCATCCGCCTTCTTGTGCACCTAAAGCCAAAAGACCTTGCTTAGCCAAATCTCCTAACGTTGCGGTCAACAAATCCAAAGCGTTAAATAAAATTACGCCGGGAGAGTTTATTCCTTCCGTAAAGAACACAGCTCCAACAGAACTTTCGGATTGAGTTGCACACCATTCGCCAAAAGGCTTTATGATACTGCCTAAGTATAAAAAGTTTTCGCTAAAGGTAAGATGGAACACGGAGAACAATATAAGTAAAAATATAGGTATGCCCGCCCATCTGTTGGTAATTATTCTGTCCGCTTTATCCGAAGGAGTTTCTTTAGAGATGTCCGTAATCTTTTTAGTCAATACGGGAGAATAATTGTTTGTTATGTAAGTATATCTTGCATCTGCAATAAGAGCGTCGATATCTTGACCGAATACGTCGTGCGTAAAGGTAGCCTTAAACTCCTCTACCGTTTTTAAAGCAGCAGGGTGATCTTTAATTTCTATCTCGTCCTTTTCGACAAGCTTTATCGCATGGAACAAAGGATTTTCTACCCCTTGACCGGCAAGCGCTATCTTTACGTCGCCTATCAAGTGGCTTAACTCTCCGCCTTGTAAAACCGTTTTGCCCGTTCTTGGCTTTTTACAAACTTCGTAAGCACGCTTCATGAGTTCGTCTAAGCCTTCTCCTCTTAAAGCGGAAACTTTTACAACGGGTACGCCAAGACGTTTTTCTAATTCTCTGTCGTCTATTTTATCTCCCGACTTAGTTACCGCGTCTATCATGTTGAGAGCAACGACGAGAGGTCTGTCCATTTCTAAAATTTGAGTCGTCAAATAAAGATTTCTTTCTAAATTGGTCGCATCTATTATATTGATAACGCAATCGGGTTTTTCTTCTATCAAATAATTTCTTGCAATTACTTCTTCCGGAGTGTACGGAGAAAGCGAGTATATTCCGGGCAAGTCGACTATACTTATGTTTTCCGAAAACTTTTTGTATAAGCCTTCCCTTTTATCTACCGTGACGCCAGGCCAATTGCCCACGTGTGCGGTAGAACCTGTAAGACTGTTAAAAAGCGTAGTCTTACCACTGTTAGGATTGCCCGCCAAAGCAAACTTTATCATTATCTTTTTCCCTCCATTACTATAAACTCCGCTTCGTCTTTACGCAAAGAAAGTTCGTAATTTCTAACCGTAATTTCTATCGGATCTCCCAAAGGTGCTTTTTTTCTTAAATAAATCTCAACACCCGGAGTTATGCCCATATCAAAAAGTCTTCTTTTTATTCTACCTTCTCCTTCGACCATGGCAACTTTTCCTCTTTCTCCAACAGAAAACTCCGCTAAAGTCTTTTTTTGTAAAAGTTTTTCCTTCATCGTATACTCCTTATTTTAAATAATTTAATATAATTAGCTATTTTAAGACGTACGTATCAAACGAAACCTTCCTTTTTTTTGTGATAATTTTTATAAAAGCAAACAACGACTTAAATAAACGCAACCAAATTACGACAAAAAATCTTTTTGTTTTTAAACTAAAACAATTGCGTTTTTAAGTTCGCCTTGCCGAACATTGCCACAAATTAAATAGGTGTCGCCACCCGATAATACAGTCTTAAATTTTGTTCGGCTAACCGAACAAAATTGCTTGTAAAAAGAGAGAACTGCTTCTCTCTTACTTTTAGAATATTAACACAAAAAATTTTTTATGTCAAATAATTTTTCAATTTTTTTTAATTTTCGATAAAAATTTTTATCCTATCGACGGTTTCGTCGCTTATGACGTGCTCTATTCTGCAGGCGTCTGTTTCTGCGGTTTCTTCCGAAACGCCTATCTTTTTAAGAAACTCCGTCAATACGTGGTGACGCTCCAAAATCTTAACGGCAACCAAATGTCCTTTGGGGGTAAGATTGATATAACCACCCTGTGCGATCTCTGTATATCCGCTTGCGCAAAGTTGTTTTAATGCCTCGGAAACGCTGGATTTAGCAAATCCCATTTCCGTAACGACGTCCACCGAGCGCACGTTACCTTGCTTTTGCTTTAACTTTAATATTGTTTCTAAATACATTTGACCGGATTCGAATAATTCCATCCTTGCGACCTCCAAAACCTTACGGCTTTATATAAATTACACAACCACACAATTGTCTATTTTTATTAACGCTTTGCTATTTTTGCAACGTTTTCGATAAACGTCTATCGTTTTTTGTGCAAACAACTAAAATATAAGTTTTAACAAAAACTAAAACCAATGCCTACCAAAGCCGTTTAAATGACTTAAACTTATACCCGTCTAAACTATCCGTTTTGCTAAAAAACACTGTTCGCCAAACTTTACTTGATATTTTTTATCTATATATTATAAAAGCATTGTTACAAAGGAATGCTTTCTAAATCTTCGTCGCCAAGCTCGTCCACAAGCTCTTCTATGCCGTCTTCCACTTCGTATTCTTCTTCGACTTCTTCTTTGTCTTGTTCGCCCGGAAGAATACGCCTTTTGTGTCTATTTTCCATAACGGTGGTTACGACTATGATCGTTAATCCTATGGATAACATCAAAAGACAAACGAGCGTACCCGTAATGGTATTCATTATATTTTGAAATTCTACGTCGTACGGATTTCCAAAAGAAGCAAACATAGCGGTTTGTAAAGAAAGCACGGAAATAAGCGAAGAAGCTATACTTATAACTCTTATAGAGTTTATTACGGGGGCGTTTCTTTTACGGGTTCTCGTCATGTAAATTGCAGACCTTGTAAAACCGTAAAAATCGTATATCGCCATGACGTAAATAAGCATACCGTCGTATATAAAACCGTTG
>JAZNFL010000107.1:0-13841 GCA_045589135.1 Christensenellaceae bacterium | reverse complement strand
AAATTGAGAAGTAACGACGTATTGCGACGTATATAAGACGCTAAGGATTTTAACGGCTTAGATACGAGCAAGACTAGGCTCTCGAAATTTGACGGCTGAGATAGACCTACTTGGTCATTGAAGTCGGCAAATTGAGAAGTAACGACGTATTGCGACGTATATAAGACGTTAAAAAAGGGCGCATTATCCCACAACAGAATAACAACGCCCAGACGGTCGGCTAGGGATAATCCCTATAAAGGTTTCCGTTCCACCGTGTTAAACCACGTTTCCGTCAGTAGCGGACACCTTTTTTATTTACGAATACATATTAACAAAATTTAAAAATTTTGTCAATTAAGAATACTAAACTTTATCAAATTTTTATATTTTTAAATTCTAATTTAAAAGACTTTAATTTTATAACGTGGTAGACCTTTTTTTAATTATAAAACAAATTGCCGTAATAAGTCTTAATTAAAATTATCGAATCGCAACTCTATTATTCCTTTATAGTTGTATTTATAAACACGTAAATCTATTGATTTGTAACAAAACCTAAATTTTATACGTCGCATACAAAAACCTCGGTCAGTTGACTTAGCGACCGAGGTTTTATATTGATTTATTTAATTATTTGTTTTAACAATTTTTCTACTTCGGCATATCCTAAAGAGTTCATATGAACTCCGTCAGAACCTTGATAGAATTCTTCTTTTGCTACTCCGTTAGGACAAATTACCGACGCAATATCTACGTATTCTACGTTTTCCGTTTTTTCTGCGTATTCTTTTACTATGGTATTTACTATCTTCATAGTGTTAAAATTTGCTTCGGTAAGCGACGGGAAGGATATAAGCGACAACCAATATACTTTTGCAGATGGATTTTTTTGTCGTATCGTTTGTATCATTCGTATAACCGATTGCGCCACGTATGGAGCCATATCGTCCCCTTGTCTGCTTGCGTCGTTTCCTCCGAGATACAATATGACGTTTTGAGGACTATACGGTGTTATAAGACGATCTATAAGTTGCAACCAATCTGAACTGTGTGAACCTCCTAACCCAACGTTTACGCCATCCATAGTTTCGGAAAAATTATGTTTTGTAAGCCAAAATTCCATAAACGAAGAACCGGCAAACACGTTTTTTACAGTTTGTTGATTGTTTTTTATTTGGTCAACGTATTTTTGTATGGTTTGTTCGTACGTGCTTAATACTCTTGAATACGTTGTAGCCGTAAGGTCTTTTACCGTTACTTCTGCACCACAAGCAACAAACCCTATGTGTCTATGTCCTGTAACTCCTAATATCTTAGAAGTTGTGGTATAAGAGTTAGCTTTTGGATCGTCCGCTATTTTCGAGCTCTCTCCGTCGCTAGTAAATATAAGAACGTCGTCCACGTAGACATCGGTATAAATACCGTTTACAACAACTTTGATTTTAACGGTATTGCCGTAAGAACGTATTCTTTTTTGCGTTCCTGCAGATTCTGTACCACTGCCGTTATCTATCGTCATTTGATATAAAGTGCTATCTATTGCATAGCCTTTATTTATTCTTAAATAAACTCTTAAAGCCTTTCCGTTGCTTCCTAAAATTCTTATTCCAAAAGAAGGATTAGTCTTTGCGTTTTGAGCCCCTATGCTTAAAGTGGTTTCTACAGTATAATACTGACCGGCTATAGCGGTGCCGTTTTTATATAGATAATTCATATATATTTTTGCATCGGCAGGATTAAACGTATAACCTTCTTCGGTTTCTTCGAAGGCAAACCAATTAGTTTGAGCCAATCCATAATTGTTGTTGCCAGAGATAGGAGGATTGTAAGAATCTTGGTAAAGTTTAAATTCTTCTTCTGTGGTTTCTTTATCTGTGGAAGCAGTTATATCAAACAAATTGCTTTCTGCTAGTTGACCGCCTACTATAATCTGAGTTGCACCAAAACATATTTCTTGTTTCCATACGGCAACTCCGTCCAACAAAAATATAAACCAATCTCCGTTTCTTATAACGCCCATTTCTGCAACGTTAGAAGAAAGTTGCGCTAGCTCTCTATAGCCCTTCCATCCGGTATTATAAGACATATAATCGGTAAACACAAAATATCTGCTTCCGTCGTATCTAAGCACGTAACGCAATCTCGAACCGCCCGTTTCTACGTTTTCTAAAACGAATTCTGCTCCTGCCTCTGCTTGAGTCATTTGCACCTTTGTTCTGTACGTATAACTTAAACCACCCAAAGGCTTGCCGTCTTGATAATACGCTGCACGAACGGCATTTGCACTATACCACTGCGTATAACAATCGTCTGTAAAATTCCACGTAATACTTTCGTCACTGCCGATAGCAAGAGATTTTTGTTCAAAAAACGTATTTTCCATACCTATATTCCATTGATAATTTTCTACTTGGTTTCCGTCTTTGGAAACTATTGTTGCCTTAAGGACCATTTCTTCTTGTAAATAACTAGCCGTAACGTACGAATCCGCCGGATACTCTACGTCAAATAGCGATAATACGTTGGTTTCGGTAGGTAATTTTTGTAAAATTTCTTTAGAACAAATAAGTCCTTCTTCTGTTACCGTTACACCGCTTGAATTCTTTATTTCTATTCTTGTTTCAGAAATACTGTAATCCGCCACCAATTGTAAATCTTTGGTCACCGGCGTATTAAAATCGTAAAACTCTTCTCCGTTTTTCCAACCGTTAAATACCATTCCTTGTTTTGTCGGATCTATCGGTTTTTGCACCAAAGAGCCGTATCTTACGGTTTGCGACTGCACTCCATCAGAAAAGCTTACGGTATAGTCCGTTATATAATTTTGCAAAGAAGCAAGAATTTCGTTAGTGTATTTGCCCGTGTCTTTGCTTGCTTTATAGGCAACGTATTCCATAGATCTGACAGTTGCGCCGTATTCTCCATCTGTATTAAACGAATATATCGGCTCTTGATCTCCGATTACGTAATACGCTCTGCACGCAACGTTTAATCTATACGCCTCTATCTTGTTTGGATAGTCGCCGATATAACAAAGAGCCTCGTAAATCTTTTTTCCGTTTTCTTCTTTAAGAGCAAACTGATTGACGACTTCTTCGCCGTTTGTCTTTTGGTAAAGAACGACTTTAATTAAAGTTTTTCCGTTTACCTTTCCGTCTTGGTCTAACCCTAAAGTCAATGGTCGTCCGTTTAAAGCGTTTTCCGGCAACATCAAAGCATATACGGAAAAATCGTCGCTACTTGTTTTTGCCAAAAAATCTTCTTCGGCAAATACGACTCTAAATCTTAAACCGTTTATGCTCTCTTTTTCTTCTAAATCTTTATATATTCTTATAGACGCACCGTCAACTTTAAATTCTTTGCTGTAATTTTCTTCGGCTTTAACCGTCGGCACAAAAGTAAACAAGCAACAAACTAAGCCCAAAATTAAACCAACGTATAAAATTCTCTTTAAATTTTTTAACATTTATTCTTCCTCCGTTATCCAATCGTCAGGGAACTTATCTCCCGCGCTCGTCAATACGACGTCTTCTGCATTAAACTTTTCTGTTTCTACGTCCGGTTTAACGTATTTCTTTGTTTGATCCATTGTCCTTCCTCCAAAACTAATTTACCGTTTTAAAGATCTAATCCATCGTTTATAAATAACAATAAAATACATCTATTCCGGCAAAAACACATTGACAAATATGTTCTTTTTCTATTATAATAGAATATATTTTTATTGTAAATGCTTATTTTTGCTATTTGAGTGTATTTTCTTGCTTTTGGAGAGTTATTTATGAGAGAACACAAAAATATTATAATCGGAGAAAAAACCAAACTGTATCGATACACACCAAAAAACAAAAACGAAGTCCTTTTGTTTACGGCAAAAAGAACGGGGTTTTTGGAGATTAAAAAAGGATACGTTTTACAAAGAGAAGATTATAATTCTTACTGTTTAAGCGTAACGGTCAGCGGTAACGGGACTTTAATTTACAACGATAAAACGTATAACGTCTCTAAAGGTAGCGTTATGTTTTTTGACCAAAATCAAAAACACGTCTTAAAAAACGACGGAAACGACAATTGGCAACATTATTACGTTTATTTTTGGGGTTCTCAAGTTTCTGAATTTTATAAAGTCTTTAAACAAAATTTTAACAACGTTACAAATTTAATAAACGGACAATACCTAATTGATACGATTAAAAAAATACACGTTTTAATTACCTCTTCTTTTGTGGACGAAACAGAAATTTCTTATCTTATCTACGGTTTACTGCTTTATTTATACAAGCAATGTAAAAACAACAAACTTCGCAAAGAGCACAACCCTGCAATAGAAGCAGAAATGTATATCCAAGAACATTATAAAGAACATATAACGTTAGATAAAATTGCAGAATACACCAATTCCGGAAAATATTATCTTTCGCATATATATAAAGAAGTATGGGGAACTTCTATTATAAAACACTTAATCAATATTAGGTTCGAAAAATGTTTGCTATCCCTTATAAAAACCGACGATAACATAAATTATATTTTAGAATCCAACAATTTTAACAACAAACACCTTTTTATCAAAATGTGTAAAGCCCACACCGGTATGACTCCGTCCCAATACCGAGAAAAAATGAAACAAAACGTATAATTAAAACAATCTTTTTAAGTTAAATAGACGTAAAGCGTAACGTTTTTAACAACACTCTTGAATAAAATCGTCGAACACAAACTTATCTTTTTTACTAAAACACTTTTTTATAATTCCAAACCATATTACAAGCATAAAGAGAGAACAATTCGGGATTTTTCCGAATCTCTCTCTTTTTTCTTTGATATAAAAGCGATATTTTTTACTAAAGAACAAACTCAAATAACAATCCCCCACGCAAAGAAATGCGTGGGGGAAGCTTAATTAAGCGTATTTAATTAATCTGTTAACAGTATCTTTAAGAAGTTTATCCATATAAGAAATATCGTAAGCCGAATCTTCGGCAGAGAGTTTTTCTGCCCTCTCTATTACGCTTATAAGAGATCTTAAAGAGTTTTTGGTGTACTTGTTTTGACCTTCGTTACTAAGACTCTTTGCCGCAGTTATTGCTTCTTGCAATTGTTGGTAATTTATCGAAACAAGCAATCCGTCCATTGCCTTTACGAGATTTTGCGTTGCTATATCTACCAACGATTGTTCTTCTTTAGAAATACTTTCGGCAAACTGTATAGCCTCTTGTAAATTTTGAGCGGAGGTTTGTTCGTATAAAGACAAATCGTAGCCTTTTGCTTTGCTTAAAGCCTCGTCAAGATCGTCCGTATGTGTCTTTATTCCACTTGCCAAAATAGAAAAGTTAGAAATCTTAGTAGCGCTGTTTCTAAAAGTTCTAATGCCGACCATACCGGGCATCCATCCGTCTAATTGGCAATTTATAACGGGTACTTTTTCTTTAAAGACGTAAATTTTAACGTTTCCTTCTTGGGCAACGACTTTTAAGTTTATCGGTAATTTTTTTATCTTTACACGAACAGCCGCAACTTCTCCTAAATATCCATTGCTAAATCTGTGGATTTTTACGTAAATGCTGTTTTCGTTGACTCGTTTTTCGAGATTTACGTTATATGCAACGATTCCGTCCAAACGATCTTTTGGAGAATTTGCATATAAGTAAAATCCTGCGTCAAAAGGACAGATGTCGTCAAGCGGAGCAAAATCTGCTTGTAAGGTAAAACTGCTTAAATTGTTAGGGTTTTTTAATAAAATTTTATTCTCGGATTTACCCGTTGCATAAATAGCCCCGTCTCTTATTACGACTCCTGTATCTCCTGGGATTTCCGTATAATAATCGAAGAGATCGTAAAACGTTTTAGAGTCGAACTCGAGATTCTTTCTGCCGTCCTGCGCCTCTACTGCGCTTTTTATCGGCAAAGCTAAGCAAACGGAAAACGCAAGTACGGCTATTAAAATGCACGTTAATTTTTTCACTTTGTTCTCCTTATTAAAACTAATAATTTTGTATGCGTACACCTTAATTAAACTTGTTTAATTGCAAAGTTGTCAAGATAAAGTACGCTTACCAAATCTCCTTCTCTTGGATCAAGACCAATTGCGAAGTAAGCAAACTCAGAACCCTTCATGGTAAACGTTACGTGGTGGAGTTTTTCGTCTTCGTAACTTACGTTGATGCGGGTTTCTCCCATACTTTTGGTAATGTAATAATAACCGAGAGATTTGTTGTGTACGGCTCCGTTCATTATTACCTTCATATCAAAACTAAATTCGTAAGTCTTGCTGTCGTCGATAGGTAATTCTATCCAGCCCGGAGCTCCGGTTTTGTTAGAAAGACACATTACTCTCGTATACCAAGAAGCAGGCTCGAACTTAGTCCAGTTTTTGGTTTCTACCTTTAATACTCTTCCGCTAAATCCTTCTACTCCCGTTACGAATTCCGCTACGCCCGGATCTTCTCTCATTGGATCGCCCCAAATATCCGTTTCGTCGAAGTTGGTATAAATTATACCGTTAGAGGTAAGAGAGAAAGGTATTACGTTTCCGTTAGAGAAAGTTGCTTCGTAATAACAAGTGCCGTATACTTGGTCTAAAAGTCCTTTAGAAATAACTAAACCGTCTGCTTCTACTGTTACGTAATTTATAGAAATAGGTTTTGCTTCTGCATTAGAAGTATCTAAAGAGATAGTTCCTTTACGGGTAAGTGTGGTTAAGGTAATGCCCGTGCCAAATTGACCTGCGAGTTTTACTTGATCTGCACCAAGGGTAAAGGTCTTAGAAGTTTCGGTGAGTTGTGCTCCTTCGTTTGCTTCGACTACTACTTCTTTAATTGCAAAATTGTCAAGATAAAGTACGCTTACTAAATCTCCTTCTCTTGGGTCAAGACCAATTGCAAAGTAAGCAAAGTCAGAACCCTTCATGGTGATGGTTACTTTGTGGAGTTTTTCGTCTTCGTAAGGTACGTCGAAACGAACTTCTCCCATGCCTTTAGTGATGTAATAATAACCTAAAGCCTGGTTGTGTACGGCTCCGTTCATTAAAACCTTTATGTCGAAACTAAATTCGTAAGTCTTGTTGTTATCGAAAGGTATTTCTATCCAGCCCGGAGCTCCGGTCTTATTAGAAAGACACATTACTCTTGTAAACCATGTAGAAGGTGCATGCGTATTCCAGTTTTTGGTTTCTACCTTTAATACTCTTCCGCTAAATCCTTCTACTCCCGTTACGAATTCTACTACGCCCGGGTCTTCTCTCATTGGGTCGCCCCAAATTTCCGTTTCGTCGAAGTTGGTATAGAACATACCGTTAGAAGTAAGTGTAAACGACAATACGTTTCCGTTAGAACAAACTACTTCGTAAGAGCAAGTGCCGTATACTTGGTCTAAAAGTTCTTTAGACAAAATAATTCCGTCTTCTTCTACGGTTATATATCCTGCGTACATTTCTTTTCCGTCAACGTAAGAAGAATCGTAAGAGATAGAACCTTTACGCATGATGGAGTCTATAGTTATACCTTGATCGAATTGACCTTTGAGCTTTAAGGATTTTTCGCCCAATACGAAGGTCTTTTCGGTTTCGGTTAATTTTGCAACTAAGCGAGTGTCTTCGTATGCAAATTGTCCTTTTATGGAGAAGTAATCGTTAGAAAGAACTACCGTGTGGCTTCCGTAAGCAAGAGTCTTTAAATAAGTCGTATCTAAATACATCTTATTTTCTTGAACTTGGTACTCTACTTCTACTCCGTCTACTAAAACTTTATTCCAAAGATATCCGTAAGAGTTAAGAGTTGCAAAGTAGCTATCTTCTCCGGTGTAGTTTTGTTCGAAAGTTACGGTAGGCATATCGCCTATTTCTAAAATTCTTACGTTGTCGAAATAAATACTTCCGCCGTTTAAGAATTTACCAAAGACAAAGTATCCAACGGAAGCCGTGTCGTAAGTAAACTCGAATTTAAAGGATTGTTTTTGTCCCGGATTGCCGGTGTTTAAAGGTTCGGATTTTAAGTCGTTAGTCCAAGAACGGAATAAGAAGTTTTCTCCCGCCGTCGTGCCTTCCGTCATATAATCGAACGTCATAACGTATTTTTTGCCGACTTTAAAGTTTATCTTCTTCCAAGTAGAAGTGTTGTCGAGAGGTGCCAAAGTAAATACTCCGTGTACGTCTAAAGCAACGTCTTCGGTATGTGGTGTAAACTTTAATACTCTGCCGGTCATTCCGCTACCTTCCGGAGCGTTTACCACGTCTACTCTTGTAGAATCTTGATATAAAGAGTTTTGACCGTTGTTAGATTTTAATTCGTCGTGTATAGTGGTTTCGTCGTAGTTTGTAAAGAACAATACGTTGTCTACCGTAATAGCAAAGTCGTATTTGTCGTTGTTGCTGAGTTTTACGGTGTAAGTTCTTTGGTCGTCAAGATAGGTCTTTTTAAGGAAAGAATCCTTAATCTTTAAGCTGTTTTCGGTTACGCTATAGTCGTCTTTACTTAAAACGAGACTTCCAAAAGTAATCTCTTTTACCGTTGTTCCGTTAAAGTTTACAGCAAATTCTACCCCGTCTGCTTTACCTAAAGAAACGCTCTTTTCGGTTACTTCGTCAAAAGAAGTAGTTATGGTGTTTATTACGTTTAAAGTAAAGCTTACAGAACCGCCTGTAGTTATTACTTCTACTGCGTAGCTTTGAAGTTCTAAATCAAGACAAACTTCTTCAGCAAATTCTATACAAGAAGTTTCTTGGTTATAAGACCATTCGTTTTCCTTTATTCTATAACCGTCTAAATTGATCATAGAAATGATATTTCCGTTAAGGTTTACGGGGATTTCGCAAACGTCTCCTGCACTCTTATCGTAAGAGAACTCCGTTTGGCTAACTTCCGGAGCAAGAGGAGTGGTGTCTTCTACTTCGAAGGTAAATGTTATAGACAAACAAGTGCCTTCTTTACAAGTTGCAGACAATTGCGCAGTGGTTTGTCCTACTTTTAACGGAGTAACCGTGTAAACGTCTTGATCTAAAGTTATCTCTATTACTTCTTCGTCTAAAGCGACAAAACTATACTCGTGATCTTTAGATCCGTTTTCGTCGACGTAATCAGAAATTTTTATTTCCGCCACGTCTAAGCCGTAAATATCCAACGTAAATGTTTTTGCTAAACCTTCGATTTCTTCCGGATGTAAAAACGGTTCTTCCGAAGGCGTTTCCGATGGTTCTTCCGAAGGCGTTTCCGATGGAGTTTCCGATATTATTTCCGACGGCTCTTCCGAAGGACTTTCCGAAGAAGGCGTTGTTACCGTACATGCAACCGTACCGATTGCAAATAAGCAAGCTAATAATGACACTAATAATTTTTTCATGTTTCTCCTTAAAGACTTTATTTATTTGGGCTCCCCCATATCGTCTTTTTATTTTTGCTTTGCCATAAAGCAAAGACTTTCTTGTATAAATTATAGGTTAAAACACATAAAGTTTGTCTTACTATTCGTGTAAGATTAAAGTTCTACAGGATCTATCCACAACAAAGAAGAAGAACGAGGTTGTAAATAGATTCTATAACCGTTCATTAAATCTTTTCCTTTTATAATAGAAATACCATTTATTCCGTCAGGATCGGTAAGAGAATAATATTGGTTTGGATCAAGCCCTTTTAATTTTACTACGGTAGACGTCTCTCCCGTCTTAGGGAAGTTAAACGTCTCTAAAACTCCTTTTTTAAGCGTTTTGTCGTAATACATTCTCGAAACCCATTGGTCTTCGACGTAAAGTGGCTTCCATGGGGTTAATTCGTAAAAATCGTAGAATACGTATTCTTTGTACTTTTCGTACTCTTCTAATCCCCACTCTAAAAGCTTCCACGTGTCTTCGTTTAAGTTTCTAAACTGTAACGGAACGCTTATATGAGAAGAATAAGTCGATCTCCATTGATATTTATCTCTTGGGTTTGTCGAGTCGGTATCTACTACACGACCAAACAATACACCGCCAAACGGTATCCATTTGTTTAATGCGTTTATCTTAGAAACGGTTGCGGGAGGATTTAAAACAATGTCGCTATCGCTTCTAAAGAAGGATACCGAATATCTTAACAACGCCAAATCTTGACGGTTACCTCCGGCGGACTGCATTTCTATAAACGTAGGTCTGCCCGTTCTTGCTTGCCAATCTATAATTCTTTCCCAAAGTTTAAACTTTCCTTGGAAGTGCAAGTTTTCCGTTATGCCTTTTCTGTTTTCCCCTTGTAAAGCGTCGCCTACTCTAAAAGCGGCAACGGGAGGGAAGTTATGATCTTCTCTATATACGTCTGCTCCTGCTAAGGTCATCGCAGAAATTATTTTGTTAAACAACCAATCCGTTGCGTCGGGGTTTCCGTGCCAGACTAAAAAGTTAGAGTCTTGTGCAGGTATCAACCAATCGGTGTCTAAGCCGTAAGCAGAATTTATGTCGATTGGCGCTCCGTGGAATCTCTCTACCTCGAACCACATTACCGTACCTTTTACGCCTAAGCCTTTTTCCATGCTGTCCGTGTATTCTCTTAAAGAATTACCCGGCCATTTTGTTCTGTCTACCGTCCACGAACCTACACTAAACCAAGAATCCGGAAGAGAAGAACCTCTTGGATCAAGATACCACCCTGCGTCGAACCAGTGATAATCGAACTTTAATCCTCTTTGATATACGGCATTGTAAGAATCTTCCCAAGTGGTGCTATTTTCAAACTCGCTACCACCTCTGTACCAACCGAAAGGCGTATCGCTTACGAAACCTACCGACGCTACTGCCGGAACTTTATTGGTCTTTTGCGCGGTTTCGTAAGGCATATTGCAATCTATTACCCATCTTCTCCACTTGTTGGTAGCCTCGTCTTCGTCCCTATTATAATAACGAACGAAAGCCATTAAAGCCGTCCTTACCTTTTCGCCGGGTTTTAAATATGTTTTTAATCCCGTAGTGCCGTTGGCGAGTATTCTCGTCTTATTGCCATCTTTTTGGAATTCTGCTCTCCACGTTCCTGGCCAACCTATTGCCATTGCAACGCCACCGTCGTCGGTTTCTAAATTAAAATACGGCAAAAATTGTTCTGCAGATCTACCCGTATTTGCATCGAATACTTGATCGCCTTTAGCTAAATCTCTCGTAAACGGAGCAAAGTGTCCTGCGTAATCTCCTAAATTGCCTTTTACAACGGGGTTTGCTCCTTCTAACTCGAAGTCTGCTCCCCATAAGTCAGAAAGCACACGGCTATCGGTTGTGCCGACGTTTTCGAACCAAACCGTCCACTCGTAAGCATCGTAATCTTTATAAAAAGCTGCGTCAACCGTAACCAACAACTTTTGATCAGAATGTAAAAACTTAGTCGTAAGAGATCTCTTTTCTCCTTCGGTTACGTCTACCGTATCCACTTTGGTAAAACCTTTTAATCCGTCGTAAAACGTTCCGCCGTACACAAAACTAACGGGAATTTCTTCTTTGTCATTCATAAAAAACTCAAATTCTCGTTGGGCTTTGTTTGTCACTGAGTCATCCTCCTTAACTGAATTTTTCTGAGCGGTCTTTTGGCCGTAATCCGTCTTTGCTTGCTGATTTGCAGAACACCCGCCAAACACCGCTGAAAAAGAAAAAATTAAAACTTGCAAAAGTATCAGTAATTTTCTTTTCCGCATCGTTTACCTCCTTAAACGTTTTTATGCTATCTTAATTATAGCATTTGTCAATAAGCATTTCAATACACATACCACACATAAATATGCACAATTCTCACATTTTTATAAAGCGTTTTTTTTCTCAAAAATAAAAATTTTTAATAATTTTTTAGTTTTTATATGCAAAAAAGGTAAAATATGCTATACTTATACCGAATAGGAGATTTTTTATGGATATTCACATTTTACTAAAAAGCATACCAAAAGTGGTTTTTTCTCATATGTATGCGACACACGTATACCAAATGCCTCTCGAAAAAAAGATAAACCTTATAGAGATTACTTACTTCGAAAAATGCTCTATTTCTTATCAAGAAGAAGACGAGCCCGTTATAGAAATACCCCCAAACTCTATCTTTATAAAAGAATACAAAAAGCCTTCTTTCGGGTTTTCTAACGGACCGCACAAACACTACACTATGGGCATAAGTGTAGAATACGAACTAACCACCCCCGACGATCCAAACGCAATACATTTGCAAACGCTTATGTCCGATCCGAACTTTGTTGCGGACGCCTGTAAAATTATAAAAAAATGCTCCCACTCTTTTTTGTTGGACCAAACCAATCAATTAAAAAACACCGCTTACGTCTTCGACCTTTTTGCGCTGTATCAAAACGCATACGACGTCAACAATTTGCTCTTGCGATCTCCGTCGATAAGCCATTCTGCAGTACATTACGTAAAACAAGCAAAGGATTACGTTTTGCACCATATCTCTGAAAAGATAACGGTGGATTCGGTTGCGGAAAATTTATCCATAAGCAAAGGTTATTTAAGCAATATTTTTAAGCAGGTTTGCGGGATAAGCTTAGTTAGATACGTCAACGAAAAACGTTTAGAAATGCTTAAAAACTTAATAATAAAAGAATCCGCAACTCTATCCGAAGCCTGCTTTTTAGTAGGCTTTGACAATCCCAATTACGTGTCGAGATTGTTTAAAAAATATTACGGACAACCTTTAAGAGAGTTAAAAAAGAATTAATTTTGTAATTTTTTAATTGTTTCTCATCTCGTAACCGATATTTAAGAACACAAGTAAAACCACGTTTATTTAAAAATACAAGTAAAAAACCACAACGTTATATAATAGGTTGCTTTTCCATATCTTTTAACCGCTTTTTTAAACCTACAAATAAAAACTCAACGTCATATAATTGATAAAATAATAAAAACCGCAACACTTATTGATAAATGATAATATAATTAATAAAACCACGATATAATTGATAAAAACCGCCTTTTAGAAGTTTTTCTTTAAGGCGGTTTTTTTGTTTTCTATCTTGTTTGCAACCCTTTAAGCGTTTAAGTTTTTATAAGGTGGTTTTTTGTTTGTTTTTTGTCCCATATCGTAAAATATCGTTATTTAAAGGCTTTGTTAAAGCTTGTAATTGATATTTAAAACAATTTATTTTTAAGCCAATCGCCTTTTACGTTTTTTTAACAATTAAATTACATTTTTAAAATAAAACTTTGCGATTTGTAAACATTGTTTTTATATAATGTATGCGTACGATAAATTACAAGGAGATTTTATCTCATTAACTAAATTAAGTTTACACAAAAACTTATTTCTTAATAAAAAATACCCGTTTACAAAAAATTTACAAAAGGTTTTCAAAACGCTTACACGTTTTATCAAAAATTAAACCATTGCCGTGTATAATATAGACGTAAAAAACAAAGAGAGGAAATAAATTATGACTACACAAACTAAAACAATCGAAAAAATCCGCGCAAGTTACACCACACAAAAAACAGACAGTTTATACCAATTAAAACAACTTGACAAAAAAGTAAAACGCCCGGTAAGAATATTTTCTTACGTCTTCGGCTCGTTATCTTCTCTCGTCTTAGGTACGGGAATGTGTCTTTCTATGAAGGTAATAGGGGCTACCATTCCACACGTAATGTCGCTCGGAATTGCAATCGGGCTCGTTGGAATTTTTTTGGTATCCATCAACTACCCTATTTACAAAGGCATTTTAAACGCAAGAAAGAAAAGATACTCTAAACGCATAATAGAGTTATCCGACGCTTTATTAAATAAAAACAATTAATTTCTATAAACACCCTTACCGTTTTAAATTTTTAAAACAAAAGTTATAAAAACTGCCGTAAGTTTTAATTTGTAAAAATTTTAACAATCACTTTGCTTTTGTTTTAATTAAAGTTTTTT
>JAZNFL010000106.1:0-2702 GCA_045589135.1 Christensenellaceae bacterium | reverse complement strand
AGGGTGGAAACGGTTCATGCATAGACCTTGAAAAAATACCGTTAAGAGAAGAAGGCATGACCCCATACGAGATAATGCTCTCAGAATCCCAGGAAAGAATGGTATTTGCCATAAGCAAGGATGATGTCAAGAAGGCATCCCAGATATGTGACAAGCATGATTTATCCCATGCGGTCATCGGTGAAATAATAGATAAAAGAGAGTTTATCGTAAAGCAAATAAAAACCCACCGTTGTATAAACGTCGGCGGGTTAAAATTTTTAAATTAGGCAACTTTAATCAAAAGACTAATTAATTTAAATTTGTTAAAGGTAAACAAAATTGAATTTAACGGAATTTTTACAAGCAATTGCTTTTAAATAGCATTTGTAAAAAACCGTAAAACACTCGTTTTTTTAAGTTTACCACTCTTTAAATATCAGTTACAAAATTTGGAGTGCCTTAAACTAATTGAGCATTATTTTACGATCTTAATACTCTTAATTACTACTCTCGTAGAAGGAACTACTAAGAAGTAGTTAGCGTCGGAACCTTCGAGTTTTTCTACTAAAGCTTCTTCTTCCGTTTCGTTTAAAAGAGTGCCGTCGGCATATCCCTTGTAATAATCGGTTTCGCCGTTGTTAGCATCGTAAACGCTGGTATATACTTGGTTTTCTTTTTCGTAATAGTAAGTGGTAGTTACGATACCAAGATCGTTTTCGTCTTCTACTAAACTTAAAACGCTCTTAAAGATTTCTAAGCTAGACATATAAGTTCTATCTACTACGTCAGAAACGTCTTCGTAATCTGCAGGTTTTTTCTTAGCATCGTCCATAACTACTTTACCAAATACTGCGTATTCGGACTTAGAGAAATTGGTAGAAGAAGAGAAACATACGGCAATAGTTGCCTTGCCGGTATTGTACTTAGATACTTCTCCGTCGTTTTTATAGTCGTGCTTTAATACAAGTGCTCCGGAAGAAACACTGAGGGTTTGGTTTGCAAAACCGTTCTTTTCGAACTCCCCTTTAATTCCACCGTTGTATTCTTCTTTAGAATAAGAAGTTCCTTGATAGTCTTTAGCGACCATTTGTCCGTTTGCGTCGTAATTATATGCGCCAAACTCTATCCAAGTATCTGCTACGTGGCTGACACAAGTATTATCGTAATATCCGCTCTTGATAAGTTCGGTTACGTGCGCAACAGTGATAGGTGCGTTGTTTTGATAAAGATATAACGTTGCGGTTTTGGTATCTTCTACTTGTCCTTCTTCGTTATAAAATTCTAACGTAACTGATGCTTTGGTTATTTTGCTTCCGTTGATAATCAATTCTCCGCAAGCGGTAAAGGTAAATACCGTAATTACAGATAAAAGTAAAGCAAAAAATTTCTTTAAACTTTTCATAATTCCTCCGTGTGGATTTGTTTTATTTTGAATATCCCGTCAATAGTTAGGACTTCTATTTTTTTACAACCGTTATTTTATTTTACATTTATTTTTAATTAAAGTCAAATACTTAGACTAATAAATAATAATTATAAGCAAATTTTATTCAATTTTCACTTTATATATTCTATAAAACGACCTAATAAATTATAAAAGCTTCATAAAAAGCAGTATTAGACCGATTACAACCGCAGCAATACCAAACCCAAACAGCGTGGCCTTTATCCAAGAAACAGGAGATTTACCGGTAGTCCTACCTGTGCTTCCGTTGACAAAAACTTTATAATACTTCTTTTTGTACGTATAATTGACTATGTATACGGGTACTAAAACGTATTTATACGTTACCCCTTCGTGTGTCGTAGATACGTTTAAATACGCCACTTTGTCGTAAGAATACCTGCTTAATATACGGCTTCTTAAAGCCGAATCCATATAGCTTTTTGCTTCTTCCCAAGATTGGGTTATATCCTTGTCGTAATGACTTGCAGAAAACCCCGATAGATATTTTTCTTCGTATACCTGTATGCTCTCTATAGGGAAAGGCATAAGTTTGTTCATGCTCTTTTGGTTGACAGAATTCCCCGCCGTTATAGTTACGTCGTTAAAAAAATCGTCGTACCTTCCGGATATGTTGCGCCATACGGTATAACTTTCGGTATAACTCTTTCCGTTTCTTCTTACCGTTCTCGTGTGGGTTTTACCTATTCTTCCTTCGTATACCGAACTCGTGTTGCTGTCAAAGGTAAAACACGGTTGATAAACTCCGTTTATCTTGTCGGGATCTACGTTCTTTTTAAACGCCGTCGGTGCTAAAAATCTCTTTTTTGCCCACTTTAAAAAAGTGGTTTTTGCGTTGGGTTTATCGAGCAAAAACGGATATACTGCATTTGGCTTTATGCCTGCTAAATCTTCCGTTTGGACGACTTGCGGAGTCGAACAGTAAGGACAATTTTTAGCAACCTCGTTTGCCGTCATCACAATAGACGCTCCGCAATTTGCGCAACGGTATACCATAGTGCCTGACGACCACTTTTCTGCGTTTTTAAACCCTTCTAAAATATCGAGTTCTTTAACCTCTTTGTCTTTTATAAAATCTTCTTCCGTTCCGCAGTGTTCGCATTTGAGTTTTTGAGTGTTTGGATCAAAAACCATGTTTCCGCCACACGCCTTACACTTAACGTGTTCGAAAATCTCTGCGTTTGCTTGTTTATCTATTAATTCTTTTTGATCGATTTGTGCCATTTTTACAGTAAACGCACGGTGTAAAAACACC